>DATIGG010000369.1:0-8133 GCA_035454825.1 Thermodesulfobacteriota bacterium
AGGTCGGCCGCGTTCAGAGATTTATGAAAGGGAGTGGCCTGACCATTCAAGTGCCGGTTGTTGACTTGATGGAGATTGGAGCAGGAGGCGGCAGCATTGCGAAGGTCAGCAGGATGGGAACGCTCCAGGTGGGACCGGAAAGCTCCGGGGCGGACCCCGGCCCGATCTGTTACGGGAGAGGAGGTACGGACCCCTGTGTCACCGATGCCGATCTCTTGCTGGGCTATCTTGATGAGAACTATTTTCTGGGGGGTGAAATGAAGCTCGACAAAGAGGCTGCAAGGCGCGGCGTCGAGGAAAAGATCACCAGGCCTCTGGGAGTCTCATTCATCCAGGCTGTTTGGGGAATTCATGATCTCATCAATGAGACCATGGCTGCAGCAGCCAAGACCCATATTGCAGAAAAAGGCGGAAACCCAAAAATCGTAACCATCGTTGCCTTTGGCGGAGCAGGGCCGGTTCATGCCTATGGCTTGGCCAGGAAATTAGGGGCGCCCCGTTTGCTCGTTCCACCGAATGCTGGAGTAGGCTCCGCTCTCGGCTTCTTCACCGCGCCCCGGGCCTTTGATCTCCTCAGAAGCCACAAGGTTTCTTTGAACGATGCTAATTTCAGTGAAATAGAAAGGATCTTCAAGGAGCTGGAGACAGAGGCTACGAGAATACTGAAGAAGGAAGCATCAGAGAAGGATATCCAATTCGAAAGGTCCCTGGATATGCGTTTTGTCGGCCAGGGCGCAGAAACCAATATTCCAATCTCCAAAAGAGAGTTTGCACAACTCAGGAAAGAGGAGGTTCGCCAACTTTTTGATGAAGTCTATGAAAAGTTATATGGAAGGACCTATCCGGACTCGGAAGTGGAGTTCATTAATTTCAAGGTCCGGGCCAGTCTCCCTGAGCGACTTCTCCAATTGCCCAAATCCGAAAAAAGGAGTCCGTCTCTGAATAAGGCGATCAAAGGTAAACGCGCGGCTTATTCTCCTATGGCCAGAGATTTTATTTCCTATACCGTTTACGATCGATACAAACTTTTTCCGACCGCAACGTTTCGGGGTCCTGCCATTATTGAAGAGAAAGAATCGACTCTCATCGTTGGCGAGGATGCCTCGGTATCAACGGATGATTTAGGATTTTTATGGATTGATGTCAAATAGCATGAGGTTAAGGGAGCATGCCGCAAAGCGGGATTTGAGGTTGGAGGCAAAAGATCTTGCCTCAAGTGAAACGCTCCTTGAGCGAAGCGGTCCTCTACCCTTTGTAGGAGGTTATACATGGGACGTTCGTTTGACCCAATCACGCTGGAGATTCTATGGCGAAGATTGATATCCGTTGTGGATGAAGCGGACAGCACCGTTTCTCGGACGGCATTCTCAAGTCTGCTCAGGGATGCTCATGACTACACCTGCATGTTCACGGACCAGAAAGGCCGGGAACTAGCTCAGGGAACTTTTGCAACCCCTGGCCAATCTGGAGCCATGGCCTTGGGGATCAAGAATCTCGTAAACAAGCTTCCCGTGGAAATTTACAAACCCGGCGATGTATTCATCACCAATGACCCCTGGGCTCTGGCAGGACATCTGAATGACGTGTGCGTGATGAGCCCCATCTTCTATAAGAATAAATTGACCGCTTTCACAGCCTGCGTTTTTCATCACTCGGATATCGGAGGTCGTGTCTCCTCAGACAACCATGATGTTTTCGAAGAAGGACTTTTCATCCCCCTGGTGAAGCTTTACGACGGAGGGGTGATCAATCCATCCGTGATCGAGATGATTCGTTGGAACGTGCGAACACAGGATGAGGTGATCGGAGATATCCGGTCTCAGATTGCAGCCAATCACGTGTGTGCAGAGAAAATATGCCAGATGTTAAAGGAGAATGATTTAGACAGCCTTGACGATCTGGCGGATCAGATTATCAGCCGCACAGAGAAAAGCATGAGGGAAGAGATTGAGAAGATCCCGGATGGCGTTTATCGAGCTGAAGGGATTGTGGAACAGATGAAAGGGCAAAAGGATGTGGTGATCAAAGCGGCGGTTGAGGTCAAAGGAAGCGATATCACGGTGGACCTGGATGGGTCATCCCCTCAGGTCAATTGGGGTGGCAATGTCGTTTATAATTTCACCTACGCTTACGTCTTTATGGCCATGAAAAGCATGTTCGGTCCTGACATACCTAATAATGATGGGTGCGCAAGACCCATCCAACTGAGAGCCCCTGAGGGCAGCGTCGTCAACTGCAAGTTCCCTGCAGCCGTGGCCGCGCGGTTAGTCATTGGACATTTCATAACCGAAATCATTTACAGGGCCCTCTCGAAAGTCTTGCCCGACAAGGTGATTGCGGCGAGTGGTGGCACGCCCGCACAGATGAATGTCTTCTATGGGAAAAGGAATGACGGACGACCTTGGCATTCTGTAATTATTCGGGGAGGAGGAATAGGAGCCAGTTCTGTCAATGACGGTAATTATGTCTACATTTTCCCTGCGAACGGTGCCAATACGCCTGTTGAGATCTTCGAAAGTGATACCCCTCTCATCGTGGAAAACAGGGAGCTCCTCCCCAATTCAGGCGGTCCTGGAAGGATGAAGGGAGGTCTTGGGCAAAGGGAGGTTTTTAGAGTGCCTGATGATAAGTATGCCCCTATTCCACCCGTTAATTTAGGAATACAGGCGGGAAGGCATATCCATCCCCCGGAAGGACTCTTTGGCGGCAAACACGGAGCCAAGGCCGAGTTCCTGGTGAATGGGGTGCCTGGAAATCCGTTTGGATTAACGCAGTTGAAGCCAGGAGATGTGGTGATCATCGATGCAGCCGGCGGAGGGGGCTACGGGAATCCACTGGACCGTGAGCCTGAAATGGTAGCCGGAGATGTGATGGAAGGATATGTCAGCCCCGAAAAAGCCCGGGAAGAATACGGGGTGGACATCAATCCCAGGACTTTAAAGGTCGATGTCGAAGAAACCCGGAAGCTAAGAGAAACTTTAAAGAAAGCCTAAACGGACAATGAGTTTGGAGCAAATGAGTTCGGAGTTACTAAAAGGCAATAACTGAATAGACGTAACTTGTAGGGTGCGTTCCCCGAACGCACCGCTGAAAGGCGTGATCGGGGATCACGCCCTACAAGTTGTAAAGAGATGAAACGCGTCCAATTAGTTCGGAGTCATGGGTCTTTCTCTCCGAACTCCAAACTCATGACTCCGAACTTGCCTAATGCCTGAGCAGGGGGGTAAACCATGGGAAAGACTTTCATGCCAAAGATTCGGACGGAGAGGGAATTGAAGCGGCTTCAACTCGAAGGCCTTCAATGGACGGTGAATCATGTCTATAAGAATTCCGAATTTTACCGAAAACGTTTCGATGAGGCAGGCGTCAAGCTCAAGCAGATCAAGACCCTCAAAGATATCGCAAAACTTCCCTTCACCACAGCCAGTGACCTTCGGGATGGATATCCCTTTCCCTTGAGATCCGTTCCCTTTGAGAAGATTGTCCGCATCCATGCCTCCTCGGGAACGACAGGGAAGCGCAAAGTCTTATGCTATACCCAGAAGGATATCAATGACTGGGCCCACATGTTTGCACGCTGCTATGAGATGGCCGGACTGACTTCAAGAGACCGGGTCCAGATCGCTGTGGGATATGGCGTATGGACAGCCGGAGTCGGTTTCCAGTTGGGAGTTGAACGGCTGGGCGCCATGGCCATCCCGATTGGCCCTGGCAATGTTGATATGCACTGCCAGTTTCTGGAGGACTTTCAATCGACCGTCCTCTGCAGCACCGCCTCGATGGGCATCCTCATGGCAGAGGAGGTGGAGAAGAGAGGACTTCGAAACAAGATTGCCCTTAAGAAACTCATCATGGGCTCGGAGCGGTCAAGCGATGCCCAGAGAAAGAAGATGATGGAGCTCCTCGGGGTCGAACATGTCTTTGATATCCCTGGCCTGACCGAGCTTTATGGCCCGGGAACAGGACTGGACTGCATCTATCACGAAGGGATACACTACTGGGCTGATTACTACATCCTCGAACTTCTCGATCCTGAAACTCTTCAGCCTGTTCCCCCAGGGGAGACTGGAGAGATGGTTATCACCACCCTCCGTAAGGAGGCAGCTCCTCTGGTTCGATACCGAACAAGGGACCTGACAAAACTGATCCCCAAGCGATGCTCCTGCGGATCCCTCCTTCCCATGCATGACAGGCTCTTGGGCCGGTCAGACGATATGTTTATCATCAGGGCCGTCAATATCTACCCCGGCCAGATTGATCATATCCTCTCAAACATGCCCGGAGTGGGCACGGAATACCAGATTCACCTCGACCGAAAGGAAGATGGCAAGGATTACATGACGATCAAGGCCGAAAGGTGTGAGGGGGGTGACGCAGCCGGAGATCCATCCGTTGCCAGCGCATTTGAAGAAGAAATCAAGAAACAGATTTTGGTAAGCGGAAAAGTGGAGATTGTTCCCTATGGGACTCTACCCCGCTCGGAGAGAAAGAGCAGGCGGGTCTTTGACAACCGGGGAATCTAAGAGGGAGGCCTTTATGAAAAAGTATAATTATCTCAGACCCAGAACCCTCGATGAAGTGATTGCCCTTATGAATCAATACGGAGATAAGGCAACCCCCATTGCGGGAGGAACAGACGTCATCGTCATGACAAAACAGAAAAAGATAGCTCCAGAGGTCCTTATCTCCCTCCAGGGAGTTCCGGGATTGGACCAGATTCATGACGATGGCACCCTCAGGATCGGCCCCCTGGTGACTCACCGGGCGATTGAGAAGTCCGAATTGATTAGAAAAGAATTCTCGGCTCTTGCCGATGCCGTGGATTACCTTGGATCCATTCAGATCCGCAATGTGGCAACGATCGGCGGTAACATCTGCACGGCAGCTCCCTCAGCGGATACGGCCTGCCCGCTCCTTGTTCTCGATGCGCGGCTAAAACTCAAAGAAGCAAGCTCGAAGCGGACGATTCCGATCGATCAGTTCTTTACCGGACCGGGTCAAACTGTTCTCTCTCCTAAAGAGATTTTGACGGAAATTGAGATTCCTAAACCCCTTCCCAACACGGGATCAGCCTACTGGAAGCACCAGAGACGCCTTGCTCTCGATCTTCCCATCCTCGGGGTAGCGGTTCTCATTTCCCTCGATCAGGCGACGGTGACTTGCTCCGATATCCTCTGCACAGCGTCTCCGATCTCTGCCGTTCTCCATCGTTTTGAAGAGGATGAACTCGTGTGTAAAGAAATCCGGATTGCTCTCGGAGTAGCCGCTCCCACGCCGATGAGAGCAAGAAGAGCTGAAAGCCTCCTTCGGGGAAAGAAAATTAGCGACGAACTCATCGAAGATGTTGCGGATGCTGCTTCCAAAGAGGCTCAGCCGAGGGATTCCATCCGGAGTGAATCATGGTATCGGAGGGACATGATTAAAGTCCTGGTGAAACGAATGACTATGAAATCGATCGAGAGAGTGTTAAGGCCTGAAGAGACCGTGTTTCCAGAAAGGCTCTGGTAAAACCGATTAAGGAGGGTGAAATGGCTAATCAAACCATTCGTTTCACATTAAATGGAGAACCCGTTCAGGTGGACATTGAACCCCATCTTACGCTGTTGCAGGTATTGAGGGACAGATTAGAGCTCACTGGGACGAAAGAAGGATGCGGCATGGGTGAATGTGGAGCCTGCACTGTGCTTTTAGATGGAAAGACCGTCAACTCCTGTATCTTTCCTGCACTCGAAGTTGAGGGAAAAAGCGTCACCACCATCGAGGGGCTGGTCGATGTCAAAGGAGGCCTCCATCCCATCCAGAAGGCCTTCATTGAGCTTGGAGCCGTCCAATGCGGTTTCTGTACTCCAGGGATGGTCCTCTCTGCCAAAGCCCTCCTCGATGAAACTCCGAAACCCACAGACGAAGAGATCAGAAGCGGAATCGCTGGTAACCTGTGTCGCTGCACGGGTTATCTCCAGATTGTCCAGGCCATTAAAGCAGCCAGCAACCAACAATAAAATCAGGTAAGGTGTAAATCGCAGCCGTTTTTGCTCCTTGCTCCTGACGCCTTACCCCTTACGGATCAGGATTTCGATATTCGAATTTCGGATTTATTCAATGGAGGTTGTCATGGAAGAGTTTATCACCGTTGGAAAACGAATCCCCAAGATAGATGCCGAGGAGAAAGTCACGGGGAAGGCAATCTATATTCATGATCTGAAGATTCCAGGAATGCTTTATGGGAAGATCCTCTATAGCCCCCATCCCCACGCAAGGATCAAGGGGATTGATACCTCCAGAGCCGAAAAACTCCCAGGCGTCAAGGCTGTTTTGACGGGCTACAACATTCCTCCCATCAAATTTGGCTTTTATAAAGACAATGTCCCCCTCAAGGCAGTAAAAGTCCGTTCCTGCAGGGATGAAGTGGCTGCTATTGCTGCCATCGATCCTGACATTGCTGAAGAAGCCCTTGAGCTTATCCGGGTGGATTATGAAATCCTCCCCGCTGTCTTCGATCCTGAAGAGGCGATGCAGCCAGAGGCTCCGCTTATTCATGAGGAGCATGTGGGAGGAAAGGAGAAGAAACCGACCAACATCCTCAACCTCCCCTGGAGATTTAACGCAGGGGATGTGGAACAGGCAAAAAAAGAATCGGCCCACGTCGCTGAAGACCGTTTTAAGGTGACATGGGTCAATCATTGCTGTATGGGAGCCAGTGGATGTGTAGCCCTCTTCGATCTCAAAGACAACCTGATCATGCACAGTATCACTCAGATCCCTTCCCTGGCGCAGAAAGATTATCTCGATGCCCTGTCAACCATGGGACTTAAAGGGAAGAAAGTCCGGGTCATTAAGACGATGATTGGGGGCGGATTCGGGAGTAAGCTCGATACCTATGCCTTTGAATACATCGCCATTCTTCTCGCCCACAAAACCCGTAAACCGATTAAAATCCTGTTTAGCCGCGAAGAGGAATTCTTTGCCACTTCACCCAGACAGCCTGCCATCATTGATGTCGCCCAGGGATGCACGAAAGATGGAAGGTTGACCTTCCGTGAAATCAAAATGATTCTGGATAACGGCGCCTATACCTCCTGGGGTGCAACCACCCCTTCTGTCATGATGATGCCCATCTCCTCCCTGTATAAGGTTCCCAACGTCCGGTATGTGGCCAAATGCGTCTATACCAATAATACGTACTCTCAAGCGATGCGGGGGTACGGAAATCCACAAGCCACCTTCGCCATCGATTCCCAGATCGACACCTTGGCAGAGATGGCGGGCATTGATCCTCTCGATTTCCGGCTCAGAAATGCCAATGTGCCCGGAGAAATCACACCTCAGAATTTCAAAATCACCACCTGCGGATTGAGGGAATGCATCGATGCAGTGGCCCAGAAATTGGATTGGCGGCAGAGTCGGGGAAGACAGGACGGAAGGGGATTAGGGATGGCTTCCATGATCCATGTTGGAGGAGGCGCCCGGGTCTACAAGTCGGACGGTTGCGGGACGATCATCAAGGTGGACGACTTCGGAACAGTAAACGTGATCACCGGTGCAACCGACATGGGACAGGGGGCGGATACCGTGATCGCCCAGATCGCTGCGGAGGAACTGGGCGTCAGGGTCGAAGATGTGGTCGTTACCCATACGGACACGGACGTCTGTCCCTGGGATGTCGGAGCTCACGCGAGCCGGACAACCTTTGTGGCCGGCAATTCCGCCCGGGGGGCGGCCCGAAAAGTAAAGGGGCAACTCCTTGAAGTAGCGGCCAAATCGATGGGGGAAAACCCTGAAGACTTGGACATACGGGATCGAGTCATCTACTCCAAGAAAGACCCTGAGAAGAAGACTCCCCTGGGAAAGATTCTCAGGAATGCCCATTATACGGCCGGAGGAAGAATGGTGATCGCTGAACATTTTTACGATCCTCCGAACGAAAATCTGGATCCGAAAGAATTTAAAGGCAATCTCTCTGTCACTTACGCCTATGGAACCCATGGGGTTGAAGTGGAAGTTGATAAGGAAACAGGGCGGGTCAAGATCTTAAAGTATGTAGCAGCTCACGATGTTGGGAAGGCAATCAACCCCATGCTTCTCGAGGGTCAAGTTTACGGGGGAGCGGCGATGGGAATCGGCTATGCCCTGACC
>DATIGG010000370.1:0-16401 GCA_035454825.1 Thermodesulfobacteriota bacterium
ACAAGGTCACCTGCTGCCCCCTGAGTGATGGGTACGATTACCTCTTTCAGGCGGATTACCAGCAGGCCTGGAAAAACATGGTTGCAACCTTTAAGGAAGGAGCCAGACATCGAAAGGACATTCGTCTTTCTCTTGAGTACAAAGCCTCAGAAACCCGGGTCAACTGTTATCTTGACACCGCAGCGAAGACGATTTGCATGATCCATGACATCAGCGAGCCCAATCTGGGAATCACCATCGACGTGGGACATGCCCTCTACGTGGGAGAGACGGTGGCTGAATCGGTCTGCCTGGCCCAGTCCCAGGGTATTCCCTACTACATCCACATCAACGATAACAACCGGAAATGGGACTGGGACCTCATGCCCGCCACCCGGAACGTCTGGGACTATCTTGAGCTCTTTTTCTACCTTAAGAAGTTCAACTACCAGGGCTGGGTGACTTCCGACATGAGCCCCATGCGGGTCGACCCGGTGAAGGCCTTTGAACGGACCATCGCGACGACGGAGAAGTTTATCAGGATTGCGAAACGAATGGATTCGGAGAAGCTCTATTCGATGATGAAGCAAGAGAAGACGATCGAAACCTTGAAATGGCTGGAGGATCATGTGCTGTCCGGGTAACCCGGAAGGAAGAATGCTTGACAGGACGATAATGATGGAAAGGGGGTGAAATAGAAAGCGTCGAGGGAAGCCATCGTCATGATGTATTATTTGTTGTTGAAGAATCGACTCGAGGTGAAAAGAAAGGAGGAGGTTATGAAAAGGTATTTTTTGCTGACGATTCTGTTTCTTATTGTTGCGGCCAGTTTGAGCTATGGCGCTGAAAAGAAGTTTCCTGCGAGAGATATCACCAATACGGTCGTCTGGGCAGCAGGCGGTGGAACGGATGTGTGCAACCGTATCGTTTCCGGCGAAATGGCAAAGATATGGAAGGTAAACATTAATGTGATTAATAAGCCAGGCGGTGTGGGTGGCTCCATTGGAATGAATGACGTCTATTCCCGGCCACCCGACGGGTACTCCTGGGCGGGGGTCTCAGAGTCCTGTGTGACCGCAGGAGTCCAGGGAGGATGGGACAAGAGAATGTATGTATGGGATTATTTTATTGTGGGTGGTTCTCCGGATGTCCTTTCCGTGACACCCAACGCACCCTATAAAGACCTTAAGGAACTGATGGAGGCCGCAAAGGCCAAACCAGGCTCCATTCGAGCTGGCGCAAGTGCCTCAGGGTCGATCCATCATCTCAACTTGCTCGCCCTCGAAAAAGGAGCAGGAGTAAAGTTTAATTACATCCCCTACCCCGGATCAGCCCCAGCCCAGACGGGAGCCATGACGGGTGAGGTGTCGGTCGTCGTCACCTCCGTCGCAGAACAGCAGCAGTTGATCAGGGCCGGCAAACTGCGGTCTCTCGCCATGCTGACACCCGCGCCCTTCACGATGAAAGATGTGGGGACCATCCCCTCTGCCTTTGCCCTTTATCCGGGTCTCTCGAAGTACCTGCCCATCATGCAAGCCATTGGTTTTGCTGTTCCGGCAACCGTTCCAGAGAATGTGAAAGAAACCATTGCAGACGCATTCAAAAAAGCGCTCGCAACAGACACGATGAAAAACTGGGCGGATTCAAACTACTATGCGCTTTCAGGCAAAACCGGAAAGGCCGCCAAGGAGGAGTTTGATAAATTGGAATCACTTTTTGCTTGGACCCTCTGGGAACTGGGTGCTGCAAAAGTGAATCCCGAAACGCTGAAGATTCCTAAACCCTGACGCTCATCCCCTCACCTCCTCGCGAAGGGGGTGAGGGGCAATCCTTCAGTCTCAGGTTCGATTGACCGGGGAAGTCTCCCCTCCGAAACTTGAGAAGTGGATCATTGGAGACAGGTCAATCGAGGGATGTTGCTGGAAGGACCGTTTTCAGGGCACCTACTCTTCAGACGGGAATGACATGAAAGGAGGACTTTTACTGAAGGTTCAATCATGGAGAAAACAGAGCTGAGAAAAAAAGATTTCATCACCAGCATCATTCTTATCGCTTTTGGAATCTTCATGGTCCTATATGCTGTTACCGTTATCCCCATGAAGGACAGTTGGGGAGGGGTCATGAACGTTTGGTTCGTTTCACCCGGCCTATTTCCAGTATGTATCGGTATTCTCATCATCATCATGGGAATCGTCCTGTGCCATAGGGCGATTAAGGATGGAGGGGCCCATAAGTTTTTGGAAGACCTTTCCCGCCGGCAGAAGGATTCGTCCGGGAAAACACTACGCTTCCTTGGAATCCTGCTTGTCATTGTTGCTTACGTATATCTCTATATTCCAAGGATCGATTATTTCTTGAGCACGTTGCTCTGCTTGATGGTGTTTATCTCTTTCTTCTATCTTGATGACCCCGGAATCCTGAAGAAGCTTTTTACATTCTATCTTGCGGGATGCCTCTTCTTCCTGATTCTCTCCCTTGCTGGAATTGACAAGCAGCTCAACAAGAGTTTTTCCTATTCCACGGATATCCTGGTCTTCCTATTCTTTCTCGCCTATGTCATTTATTGTTGGACGCTGGCACGGAGGGATAAGGTCATGAGAAAAAAGTGGAGGCTCTCTCTCATCATGTCCGTCGTGCCTTCTCTGATCCTCATTCCCTCATTTAACTACTTTCTTCTCGTTCCGCTTCCTGTAGAGGGAGCATTTATTGAACTCATGAACATCGTCCGCTATGCTTTTCGGTAATCCGAAGAAGACAAGGGAAGGGATCCTATGTTTATCCTTGAACGAATCTGGGATTTCTACGTTACCGTCTTTAACACGGCCTTTAGCGTGGAGAATATTCTCCTCCTGTTTGGTTCCACCCTTCTCGGGATCATCTTTGGTGCCATGCCGGGTCTGACAGCAACCCTTGGAGTGGGCCTGCTCACAACGCTCACGTACGGCATCAATACAAATGCGGCCATGATCACCCTCCTGGGTATGTATGTCGGAGCCGTCTATGGAGGCTCTTATGGCTCAATCTGCGTCAACATCCCGGGGACAGCCGCGGCAGCCGCTACCGCAATGGACGGCTATCCTCTGGCCTGCAAAGGAGAAGCGGGAAGGGCGCTTGGGCTGACCACAACCGCCTCCTTTATCGGAACCATGGTTGGACTGTTCTTTCTTGCGACCTTTGCGCCCGTGATCTCCTCCCTGGCGCTTCAGTTCACTTCTTTTGAGTTTTTCTTTCTGGCCTTCTTTGGCATCATGATCAGCGGAGGGTTAACCGGGCAGGACCTTGTTTATAAAGGATGGATCTCAGGCCTCCTCGGCCTCTTTCTCGCCGCCATCGGAAGGGATCGTCTTCAATTCTTTCCCCGTTTCACCTTTGGCGTCTCCGAATTGGACGGGGGGCTCGAAGTTGTCCCGGTCCTGATCGGTGCGTTTGGGATTCCACAGATTATCCAGGTCATCCGGGACCAATTATCGGTTGGGGAGGCGAAAAGGTTTCAACGCGTCCTTCCTGAGTTAAAGATCATCTCAAAACATATTACCACCATTGTCCGTTCAGCCCTGATTGGAGTGGGCATTGGTGCCGTGCCTGGCATCGGCGAGGATATTGCTGCATGGGTCTCCTACGGCGCGGCGAAGAAGGCGTCAAAGCATCCCGAGACCTTCGGAAAAGGGGACTATGCGGGCGTGATCTCGTCTGAGACGGGCAATAATGCCTGTATCGGGGGAGCGATCATCCCTTTATTGACCCTTGGAATTCCGGGCAGTCCGCCTGCGGCCATGCTCCTTGGAGCCCTGATGATCCATAACATTACTCCAGGACCGATGATCTCCATCGAACACCCGCACTTCATTACGGAAATGACGGCGATTCTGTGTCTTGCCTCCTTCGCCATGTTCATCAGTGGCATCTTCCTGGCGAAACAGGTGGTGAAAGTCCTGCGAATTCCACCTCCGATCTTCATGCCGATCGTGCTGGCCCTTTGCGTCATCGGGTCTTATTCGCTGGGGGCCAAGGTGTTTAACCTTTACCTGATGGTTCCTGTGGGTATCCTGGCCTACTTCATGCAGTCGATGGAGTATCCCATTGCTCCCCTTGTGATTGGGGTCATCTTGGGGCCGATGGCTGATGAAAACCTTCGCAGGGCTTTGATGGTGTCTCAGGGTAGTTTCCTCCCGTTCTTCACCCGACCCGTTGCCCTGATTCTGTTCCTGCTAATCGTCTGGATGTTCGTCAGCCAGATGCCCTTTTACAGACGGTTTTCAGTTTGGCTGAAGGGCCGGATTTTCAAAAGGAAGCGGACAGGGGACAGGGTCGTCAGATAATGGAATGCAGGTTCCTTGCCAGGTTAGGCCCGAAGATTTCCTCGCAGGGCGAACCGAGATGCTTACTTCACCTTGGAAAACATAGGGTTGGCCCATTAAAATGACCCTGAAGCGAATCCTTTCGATCAGCACGGCGGCTTTTGACGGGTACGATCTGACCCTTGCCCTCGAGGAGATCTCTCTGCTCGGGGTTAGCCATGTGGAGCTGGCCTTCATTCAGGGCTATACGGACCCTTTCGGAGAGGAGATCTTTTCCCCTACACATGCTGGCAGGATTCAGAAACTTCTCTCGGAAACGGGCCTCCTGTGCTTTGCGTTTTCAGCCCACATGAATCTTGTCTCTAAAAAGTCGGTAGAGATCTTCAAGCGAAGGATGGAGTTTGCCCGCCAGACCGGGGCAAGAGTGATCGTCACCAACGCCGGCCCCGGGCAGGAAAGGAAGGCCTTCATGAAGAATATGGAAGCTCTGTCCAGAGAGGCCGAATCTCTCAACCTGATCATCGGTCTTGAAAACCCTGGAGATGGGAAAAAGAATATCATCAACTCCGGGAAGGACGGAGCCATGGTCATTCGTGAGATCGACTCAGAATGGGTGAAGCTGAATTACGACTTTGGCAACCTTATCTCCCATCTCGATGACAGAGTAAGGCCCGAAGAGGATTACAGGGATGCTCTTCCATACTCCGTTCATCTCCACCTCAAGGACGTGAAGCCCGATGGACAGGGGTGGAGCTTCACTGAGATCGGGAAAGGCTGGATTGACTACCGGTTTGTACTCAAGCAACTGAAACGGGAAGAACCTTCCCTTCCCTTGAGCCTTGAGATTCCTCTGAGGGTAACGAGGGCGGCGGATGCGTCTCCCAGAAGGAGGACGTCGCCCGTGCCGATTGATGAAATCCGGAACATCCTGAAAGGGTCTCTTGATTTTGTAATGGGAATCCTCGACGAGAAAGGATGAAGGAAGATGGACGAATTGATCCTTTGTGTGGCGCCGTTTCCGGGTGAAGCCCAGCATGAGAAATTTGAAGGAAGACTCGATGTTCCGGACGAAGTGTATCGATCCTTCGAGGAAGGAGCTTCCATCGCCCATCTTCACGTCAGGGATGAACAGGGGAGACAGACAACGGACCCCACCCTTTTCAGGCGGGAGGTTGAAAGAATCCATTCTCTGTGCCCGGTGATCATCGAGGGATCAACAGGAGGCGCCCCTGAGCACAGCCTTGAGGAACGTTCTGTTTCCCTGGCGATTCCGGGAATTGAAATGGGTTCGTTGAACCTGGGATCGGTCAACATGGGCGGGAGCGTCTACCGGAATCCCTGGCCCGACATCCGTTTCTATGCCCGGCAGCTCCATGCGCGGAAGGTCAAGCCTTTCCTGTGCGTCTTCGATCTTTCTATGTTTTATAATGCAACGAGGCTGCAAGAAGAAGGGCTCCTCTCTCCGCCATTCGTTTACAACTTCGTCTTCGATGTTCCGGATGCCCTGCCCTTTCTGCCGAAATATTTTGAAATCTTCCTGGACCAGTTGCCCAAAGAAACCCCCTGGTTTCTCACGCGTCACGGTAACCGAAGCGGGTGGAAAGATTTTCGAGGCGCCCTGGAGCGGGGAGGCCATGTGAGAGTCGGCTTTGAGGACAGCCCGTTCCTGTCCGACGGGAAGCGAGCTCGATCCAATCCAGAGCTCGTGAAGGAGATTGCAGGAGCTGCAAAAAGCATGGGGCGAAAGGTCGTTGGACCTGAGCGCGCCAGAAAGATCCTGGGTCTCCATTTTTCATCCCCAGGACGACCCAAGGGATGAGCGATGCTGACCCCCAAACAGGTTCTTGAAGCGAAGAGAAGAGCTTTGGCTTATATGGATCGAGCTGGGGTTGTCCTGACCGATGGGGAGAGGGAGAGCATCAGCGTGGCGGATTTCGGGCTCAGTGATCTCGAACATCAAGGGGGACAAATTCTCACCTTTTTCAACACCGAGAGGCTAAGCGCAAAGATCATTGTCCTCTTTCCCGGGCAGATTCTGCCAGAACACTGGCACCCTGCCATTGGAAGCGATATCGGGAAAGAGGAAATCATGAGGGTGAGATGGGGGGAGGTCTATCTCTACGTTCCGGGCGAATCAACCCCCCACCCCAAGGGGAAAATTCCCCACGGTGAGGAAGACAATTTCACAGTTTGGCATGAGGTCATCCTGAAACCAGGAGACCAGTACGTGGTCCCGCCCCGGACGGTCCATTGGTTCCAGGCAGGCAAAGATGGAGCTGTGATCGATGATTATTCGAGTGCGGCCAGGGATTTGCAGGATGGTTTTACCAATCCCAGGGTGGTGAGGCAGACCAAAATCGTGGGTGAGTAGGAAGCTCATTTCACGGGACTCATTACAGATTGAGGAAAGGGAGGAAAGAGGATGAAGAAATTCATCAATGATCCTTTTGATGTCGTAGATGAGATGCTCGAAGGGTTTCTTGATGTCCATCGTCACTATGTGAGAAAACTAAAAACGGCCCGATCCCTTGTCCGGATAGAGGCACCGGTGAAGGGAAAGGTAGGCGTCCTGACCGGAGGCGGGTCCGGGCACAAACCCGCTTTTATCGGCTTCATTGGAAAAGGAATGCTCGACGCCGTTGCCGTGGGGGAGATCTTCACGTCCCCTCCTCCGTTGTCTGTCTTTGAGGCGGCCAAGGCGGTGAATGGAGGAAAGGGGGTCCTCTTCCTTCTTGGAAATTACTCCGGAGACGTGATGAACTTCGGATTGGCTGCAGAGATGTGTCGTGAGGAGGGAATCGCCGTGGAACAGGTGATTGCCACGGACGACGTGGGCTCCGGGACGAAGGAGAAGGCCTCCAACCGGAGAGGCGTCGTGGGTGAATTCTTTGCCTGGAAGGCCGCAGGTGCTAAAGCAGAAGCAGGGGGAAGCCTGGAAGAGGTTAAGGCTGTTGCCGAGAAGGTAAACCGCCTGACTCGAACGCTCGGCGTTGCCCTGACCTCATGCACGGTGCCCGCGAGAGGAACACCGACCTTTACGCTGTCAGAGGACGAGATGGAGTATGGGGTCGGACATCATGGCGAACCGGGAACCGCCAAGATCAAGGTGAAAAAAGCGGACGAGATCACGGAGATGATGCTGGAAGAGGTCATCAAGGATCTTCCGTTCCAGACCGGGGACGAAGTGGCTGTTCTGATCAATGGGCTGGGAGGAACCCCGGCGCTGGAGCTCTACATCTGTTACCGCAGGGTCAGACAGATCCTGGATCATCAGGGGATCAAAGTCTTCCGGCCCTTTGTCGGACAGTTCTTTACGGCCCTTGAGATGGCAGGCTTCTCAGTGACCCTGATGAAGGTCGATGAGGAACTCAAGACCTTACTGGGTGCCCCTGCAGATACGCCCTACTACAAACTATAAAGGAGGAAGCGGTGGGCTCGACCTTATCCTCGACGGATGTGATCAAGATCATCGACGCCATGGCTGACACGATGGAGCGAGAGAAGAACTATCTCTCGGACCTCGATGGCGCCATCGGAGACGGGGACCATGGTGTCAACATGGCCAAATGTTTTCGTGATGTTAAAAGAAGGCTTCCCGAAAGCAAGGACAAAGACGTTGGAACCATTTTCAAAGATGTAGGAATGTTCATTCTCAACTCTGTGGGCGGGGCCATGGGTGCCCTTTATGGGACTCTCTTTCTCAAAGCATCAAAAGAGGTAATGGGAAAAATGGAAGTCAACCTCGAAGACCTGATTAGAATGTTCGAGGCAGGGGAGAAAGGTATTCAAGAGATGGGCAAGGCCCAATTGGGAGACAAGACCTTACTCGATACGATCGACCCTGCTGTGAAAGCTTTGAAAGAGGCACAGTCTGAAGGAAAACCGCTCATTGATGCCCTTGCCGCTTTTTCTGAAGCAGCCCAAAAGGGTGCAGAGTCTACTCGGGAAATGATCTCCAAGATAGGAAGGTCCAGTCGTTTAGGAGAAAGGACGATGGGCCATCAAGATGCCGGTGCCACCTCGTGTTACTTCATTCTTGATGCTTTCTATCAGGGAATTAAATAGTGTCTGTCCATAAATTGTGGTTTTCATAAGAAGTCGTCATTCCGGCGAAAGCCGGAATCCAGTATTTTCAAGGGTCTCTGGATGCCCCCGTATCAAGTACGGGACAGGCTCCTCGAGTCCGGCATGACGGCCTGACAGAGCTTATGGACAGACTCTAAATAGAGTCAAGGAGAGTAGGATGTCAATTGCTCTTGGAAGTGACCACAATGGATTCAGCTTTTTCAACGGAGCGGGCAAGGCAGAGCAACAATGCCCAGATCATGACCCTGGGTGCCCAGGTGATCGGCCCCGGAACTGGCCAAGTCTCTTGTCACCATCTGGTTGGAATCGGAATTTCAGGGGGGAAGGTCACAGCCCAAAGTAGATAAGATCAAGAAGATTGAAGAGAAATACATAAAAAAATAATAATCTTGTTCAAAGAGGAGGTTCACTAAGATGAAGTATCGTTTTCTCGGATCTTCGGGGTTGCTCGTTTCACGAATTACTCTTGGAACGATGACCTTTGGTGTCACGGATTGGGGTTGCGATGAAAAAGAGTCACACGCGATCATCAAGAAGTATCTCGATGCTGGCGGCAACTCCATCGATTGCGCCGATGTCTATGCTGGAGGCAAAGCAGAAGAGATGATCGGAAGCTTTATGGAACAGATGAACCGGGAGGAGGTCATCATTGCCTCGAAGTGCTATTTCCCCATGGGAAACCGGCCAAACAGTTACGGTGTTTCCAGAAAGCACGTCATTGCCTCCTGCGAAGCGAGCCTGAAGCGACTCAGGACCGATTACATTGACCTCTACTATATCCATGGCCCTGATCCCGTTTCACCGCTTGAGGAGACCCTACGCGCGATGGACGATCTGGTCCGGCAGGGGAAAGTTCGTTATATAGGATGCAGCAATCTATTTGGCTGGCAGATCGCCAAAGCAGCCGGCATATCGGCACGGATAAACCTGGAAGGCCTTGTCGCCGGCCAGTTTCTATACAACCTGGTCCACCGTGAACCGGAAAGGGAAATCGTGCCTGCGGCGGTGGATCACGGGATAGGAATAGTTTGCTATAGCCCCCTTGGAGGAGGTCTGCTGACCGGCAAATACAAAGGCATGACCGCACCGGCCAAGGGGACCCGTCTTTCTTTTCGAACTCAGGTGGACGGTCCCCGGTTCTGGCACCCAAGAGGGTTTAAAGTCGCCGAGATCCTTGAACAAGTATCCTCAGAGTCGGGCATTCCCATGGCCAAGCTTGCCATCGCCTGGCCCTTGAAACGCAAGTTCGTCACCTCCGTGATCATCGGGGCACGAAACCTGGCGCAACTTGGGGCAAATATGGAAATGGGCGACTGGGATATGCCGGAGGAGGTTTGGAATGCCTTGGAAGAGAAGACCCGGCCAGAGGAAGAGTATCTCACTTGGTTCAACAAGAAGAATTACGAGAGGTTTTTTTCCGCATCAGAGTTTCATGACGAAACCATGGAACTTCCATAACGGCCTTGATGGAGCAGAGCGGATTTGAACCGCCGACCCAATCATGATTTTCTTTCAGAAGTCTTCGTAATGACCTTATCCAAGAAACAGACTGCGTGATGGCTTTGCGGATCAGCCATGACTTGGGCAAATGATCCCCCGGTTGTTTTGGGTACATCGATCAAATGTAAAACCGATTGGTATTCGCCGGCATGAGGTAATAACTCCAAGAGGACATTCGGCGCTGTCTCAAAGAATGTCTCCTGAAACTCCGCAGCCGCATCGTCTGGATATAAGGGCAGATAAATGATCTGGGCCTCCACCAAATCCTGGAAAAAGTGCGTGCCATAAGACACTTCAGGCACATGACCCGCCTCTTCCAACGCCACTTCCACCAGCACCGCCGCATTATCGATATCGGCGTAACTCACGTTCACACCTAAGGCAATATTGCTGGTTCCCCACCGCCCCGGTCCCATCATCATGATCGTGTTCCCTTGAATCTCCGGGTGGCGGTTGATTTGCCCCACCAATCGTCCCAGGGATTTTTTCGACTCGGAACCCAGGCGATAATAACGTTGAGGGTTGATGTAAAGAATATAACGTATTCGTTCCACAAAGCCGCCGCAAATCATGCGATGGGCGCGAAAGAGAATCTGCTGGCACTCGAGGCAGGTGGGAATGGACACGTCCGCTGTTGAGCCGGGCAAAAACAGCGGACGGCATTGGAGCAGATTGATGCGGACATGGCCGTGCCCATCCACAGAGGCGGTAAACTCTACATCCACGGCTTGCTGATACGCCTTCTCCAGTTTGGTTAAAATGTTTCCTATGAACGGCACAAAATCCGTCCGGCGGATCAAATTGTTAAACGTGAGCACCCACTGATTCACATTCCCTTCCACGCGCGCGGAGATCGGGTCGTAGGGATGATGGTCCTGCATCACCGAAACGAAGAGGGAGAGATTGGGATAGTCGCCATGGGCCAGGATGTCCGCTAAAAAGTGACTATTAAACTGGTTGGCCTCGATGTCAAGCAAATCGACCTGGCGCTGAGAATACTTGGAGACCTCGGCTCCAACCTCAGGGCGTAAGTGAGGATGGCTGATGGCGATCATCCGGGGATAATCTGAACCCACCCGGTCTACGGCGCGTGTCCCCAGTCCAAAAACCAGGCGGATGATGCCCTGCTGAGAATCGATGCGGTCATTCCAGGCGTAGAGATTGCGGGAGAATGCAACTCCGGCGAGAGACGGAAAGAAATACTGCCGATACGCCATACCTGAAACGCGCTGTACCAAAATCGCCATTTGTTCGTCGTTCTCGCCCAGGCCCCGCTTGCGGCGATAGGACAGGGCATTGGGATTGAGGGCGCTGGCATAGACCAGCTTGACGGCCCGCATGAAGTCAGTCAGGCGGGCTTCAGGAGTTCCCTGGTTCGCGCAAAATTCGCTGCGATATTTACCGGCAAAGGCATTGCCAAAACTGTCCTCCAACAAGCTACTGGAGCGGACGATGATCGGTGCCTGCCCAAAGTAGTCGAGCATGGCTCGAAACTGTTCTTGGATGGCAGGCGAAAAATGCCCGGCTAAAAAGCGCTCTTCTACCTCTTCAAACTCCTCTTCGGAGATGGCTGAATCACGAGTCAACTGCAAACGAAGGCGGAAGAGGTCGTTGTTGACCAGAAAGGTGAAAAAAACATCCGAGCCAATGTAGAAAGAATCGTGGTCTTCGAGTCGTTCTGCAAAGTCAATCCCTGTTTCGTCCTTTTCGTTCAACAGGATGCGGCGTGACAGCAACATGCCGGCGGCCTTCCCTCCAATGCGCCCCGCCCCAATCAGACGATTGCGAATCGCAAACAGATCATCCAGCGTAAAATACTGGTCCCCTAACCGACCAAAGATCGGATGATGACCGATGAGCATGCGGCCCAGTTCTTGTTTTAGAGCTAATTGCTCTGGATTCGTTTCATCAAAACCGGTTGCAGTATCGCCATAATGAACCAGTTTTTGATAGACACTTTCCCAGGGCGCCAGCGGTCGGGTCGTGCCGAGCGAGGGGGATTGACGGGCCAAGGCCAATACTGCTGCGGCTTCGTGACTGTCTGAAAGAGGTGACCAGTTTTCGCCGGCAACAAGATGGGGTAAAAACATCTGTGGAGAATACCGGTCCCAAACCTTGATCGGGTGGATATGCATCTGGCCTTTGGCATGATACACGTTTACGAGGATCTGTGTCGTGTCCCGAATACGGGCCACGGTGGAGTGGGCATGTTGGCCGCGGGTCAGGGCAAAGTAGGCGATCGTATGTAGTTCAAACAAGAAGGGACAGGTGATTTGAAAAAAATTGGCAAGCAACTCGTCAGTTGCCCACTCCGCCACCAGGGCGGATAGGTTATCAAATAAGTACAAGACCCCGGGGCCACGCGTTTCAATCAGACGATGGACTTCACGGGTAAACAGATCAAAGCCCAGGCTCGGGTTTAATTCAAATGTTTCTATCCCTGACTGAGGCGCCAGCACAGGAGGATGGGAAGCAAAGCGCAAATAAACGATACTCCGGTGGGCGGCTACGGCGGCCTTTGCAAACGGTTCGGCAAAGAAGCAATAATCCTCCAGGCAGTCCACCTGCCAAACGACATTATCGCCTAGCCGGATTCCCTGCAAAACTTCGTCCAGGGCTTGAATTCCACTTGGAATCGTAGAGGTATCCATTCTCCTGTTAAGGTGCTACATGGCTTGTTGAAACTTGATCTGGTGTAGATGATCCAGAAGAGATAAGACCTTGTTTTTGGTTGGATTGAATATACGAAAAACGGAGATGAATGTCAAGGAATAGAGACCGCAAATCTATTGACAAAAAACAGGGCGATCAAGTCGATGAAAATCTGTAAGGTGAGTGGGTAGGGGATGAATGAGGGACAGTCCCAGGGTCAATATGGAGTGTGAGGAGTAATATCTCCCTTGGATTGTCCTGCGCTCATTCATGCTGAAAGGACCCCGTGATCCAGGTTTGGAGAGGATTGACCCAGTTTGTGATTGGAAGGGAGTGATTTGAGGGTTGAAGCGCCTTCCCCGATCAATAAGCTCATAGATCAAGAACAAACTCCACAGTCCGTGTGCTTGTTTTGTCAAGGATTGTAATGGGCCGACAAAAAATGTCATCTTTAATTTCTAATGTACCAAGGATTAAGAACTGATTCCCTTTAAATATTGGTTAGTTAAACAATATTAAGGCAGTTGGTATGGAAAATGCTGTTAATGGGTGTAAAGTCGGAGAGTAAAGCGGGAAAAAAATGCTAAATGAAAGAGAAGATGCTGTCCTGAACAGTAAAGGTAAAAACTTGTATGAAATAATGGAGCAAATGAAGCAGACACCCAATGAGTCATTGGGACCCGAACGCCAGCGTCTTAGGAGGCAGGCTTTAATACGAGACTTAATGGATAAGTTAAACGCCACAGAATTGGAAGAGGAACGTAACGCAATGATTCATGAATACATAAGAGAGACCATTGCACTGGAGATATAACGCTTTAAGAATAAGGTCTAGCAAGGAGGGGACATTTAGAACAGGCCCAGGATCACTTTGAATCTGCTGGAACTGTCCCCCACGCGGTGCCGCACAAAAGAAACCTGTACGCATAATGACCAAAGGAGAACCTACGAAATTTATCCAAAGAAATCAGCGACAGAAAGCACTTGCCATTCTCGACAATGCCAAGGACATTCGATCCTACACGCTTGACAACGGATTTATAGGAAAACCCTGCGATCCCTTGGACTACAAGGGAGAGAAGTGGCTCATTAAAGAATGGGTTCGACATGCCTTTGCTAAGCTTGGTCGGATGGGCGACAACAAGTTCATCCTGGAAATCCATTCAAACTGTTGGTATGAGTTCGCAAACTGACCGAGGAGGCAACAATACCGAGAAGAAGCACACCTACCATCGCTACCAGGATGTGTCTCATGGTATTCTCCTTTCTACTCCAGTCTCCTTTCTCTGTCACACTGCTTCAATGGTTGAGGGAGGCTTCGACGCTATGTTGTATGTGACACTGACAATTCCAGGCACTTCATGGATAATCTCTTGGGCCAACTCTTCAAGCGTTTTGAATGAAAGCTGTGTCGGAGTCGCGGTCCTTGCATCAACGCTGTCCCAGCAGCGCACCTCGATCTGCTGACCGAAATCACGTTTGCCCTCGCGCATGCCGGTGACACGGTCTTCATGGAGGATAGCCAGGTACTGAAATGCCCCACTGCCTTTGAGTAACCGCTCGACAACGACGGTGGCCTTGCGAACGGTCTCGATACGCTCCGGCGTTACCTCGCCTATCACGCGTGCCGAGAGCGCTGGCCCCGGGAATGGAATGCGTTCGAATAGCTCGGTCGGAAGCCCAAGGGTCTTCCCGACCTTTCTCACACCATCTTTGCGAAGTTGAATGAGCGGCTCAAGGATGCGGTAGCCGAAGGTCTGCTGTGGGTCGATTCCGAGTTGCTCGAAGACATTGTGCTGCCGCTTGATCCCTGCAACGGTTTCGTCAACGTCGGTCAAGATCGTGCCCTGGAGAAGATACTTCGCTCCGCTTTCCTTGACAAGGCGTCCAAATACATTTCGGTAGAAGGTCTGGGTAATGGCCTCGCGTTTCTCTTCCGGGTTGGTGATCCCCTTGAGCGCTGCAAAGAACTCTTTACGCGCCTCGACGATTTCAACCACCACACCTAGCTTTCGGAAAAGACCCGCAACTTGTTCCGATTCTCCCCCGCGCATTAGACCATTTTCGATGAAGACGGTCTTAAGGCGTTGTCCTAAAGCTCGATGCCCGAGCATCGTGACTGTGGATGAATCGACGCCTCCTGAGAGGGCGTTGATCGCCATTCCATTTCCAACCACACGCTGGATCTCATTGACCTTCTCATTGATGAAATTTTCAGAGTTAAGCTCTTGGGCAGGGATCTCCTTAATCATGTGTCTATCTCCTTCTTATAGGCTTTGCATTACAGAAAAACGCCGCATTTTGCCTCCTTGAAAACCGGCTGACAACAGATGAAGTGACCTTTCAAATCGTCTCAATCTCTATTGGTTAGCCGCCGTTGAAACCAGCTAAATATATGGAAAACGCAGTCGAATGTCAATTCAAAAAATCTTTGCGACTTGATCTAACATTTCTGAGAATGCGGCTGGCAGGGGTAACTCAAGAAGGAAACAATCCAATATTTGGCTGCACTTTCGGCCCAAACAGGGTTTCTGCGTCGTTCCCTTCGGTTACCCTTTTCCCTTATCTTTAATCCACGACTCCGATCAACTCCAATGGAAGAAGACACCTTAGGCGGGAGGCTTTCACCTCTGCTGGCAAGGTCCCAGGCTCCTCACTGTCGGCCATCGCCTTCATTTCGATTTCAATTTTTTTGAGACATTCAGGACATATTCCATGGGTGAAGTCAGCCTCAGAATGCTCCATTAGGTATTCCTCAAGCTGCTGCCTTGTTCCCTGGGCGATGCCCTCCCCTTAGCGCCCTCTTATTGCTATATGGAAGAACTTCATTTATAGTTTCTATCAAACATCGGGGCATATTCATGTCAATAAAGCAGCTATTTAGGGTCAAGCGAGTCAGGGGGGATAAAGATGGATTTTTGGAGAGGGGGAGAGCGGTGGATCGGGAGATGAAAAGGGAGGAAAACGGATTGAGTTGATGAACATAGGTTATGTAATTTTATCTATCTTCATTTTTATCTTATTTGCCTGTGCACCCACCAGAGTAAAAATATATCCAAGGGAAACTCCGCCAGTAAAGACCGTGCTCGAAAAGTCAGAAAAAGGTGCTTTAGCAAAACCGGTGGAACCCTCGCCCTTACCAAGCTATCCGGATGAAAAGATCGAACGAAATGAGTTTCCGGTTGCAAAGGGAGATGACGTCATTGGTCGGTTGGCAGTCATCAGGCTTGAAAAAGGGGATACCCTACCGGACATTGCAAGACACTTCAGTCTGGGGATCAATGCAATCCGTGCAGCAAATCCAGGGGTAGATGTATGGGTGCCTGAGGCCGGAGAACGTATCATGTTGCCTCTGAGCTTTATCCTGCCGGACGCCCCAAGAAAAGGCATCGTGATCAACTTAGCCGCTATGAGGCTCTTTCAATTTAAAGGAGAAAGTGAGTCACTGGCGGTGTCGACCTACCCGCTCGGTGTCGGCACCATAGAGCGACCCTCGCCCATGGGTCAAATGTATGTGGCGCGCAAGGTAACCCGGCCGACCTGGCATGTCCCTGCCTCAATTGCTGAGGATCATCGAAAAAAAGGAGATCCTCTGCCCGCTAGAGTTCTGCCGGGACCTCAAAATCCCTTGGGAGAATACGCGCTATATTTAAGTAAGTCGACTTATTTGATCCATGGTACTAATAAACCGGCCAGCATTGGTCTTAGGGCAACCAATGGCTGCATAAGACTCTATCCTGAAGACGTGAAGAAACTCTATGAGAACACTCCGGTGAAAACGCCTGTACGGATCGTTAATCAGCCATATCTCCTGGGGCAATGTAATGGAGTAGTTTACATGGAAGTCCATGCGCCCCCGGAAGACTTGGACGCTGTTGAGTTTGAT
>DATIGG010000371.1:0-4379 GCA_035454825.1 Thermodesulfobacteriota bacterium
AGAAAGCTTGCCTACATCGTCAAAAAGAAACCCCGAGGCCATTATTATCTCATCCACTTTTCAGGATCCCCTGCCCTTCTTGCTGAATTAGAGCGAAATTTCCGCGTCATGGATACCGTGATCAAGTTCCAATCGGTTCGATTGGATGAGAAGCAGGATACGACCGCGAAGAGTTTTGTTCCTGAAGAACCTCCGGAACCGGAAACCGTAGAGGAGGCATAGGGGAATGGTCTCCTATAACCACGTGATTCTAACCGGAAAGGTGGCGAAGGCTCCCCTCCGCCACTATCGGCCAGATGGGTCCCCTGTGATTCAATTCCCCCTCGAATTGAACCATCAAGAGGAAGCTTCCCGGGAAGGAAAGAAGAGCCGGATCGACATTGTGGCCATTGGGAAATTGGCTGAATCAGAACCCAGTCTTTTTCAGTCCGGTCAACACCTCCTGGTCGAGGGTCGCCTCCAGCAACGGCGGTGGAAGACGGCCGAAGGGAGAGACCTCAGCCGCGTTGAGGTGATTGCAACCGATTTTCGAAAGGTGGAATAATCAACTATGAATACGCCTCGCCAAGGACAAGAAGGATTCAAGAAAGAAGAGAAAAGAACAAGTAGACCTCCAGAAAGGCCGGGAGCCGACAGAAAGAGGAAGCCCTTTTTAAGGCGAAAGGTCTGTCGATTTTGTGCCGATAAGAAACTGGACATCGATTATAAGAACCCGAGGGTCCTGAGATATTTCGTCACGGAACGGGGAAAGATCATTCCCCGGAGGATCTCCGGTAACTGTGCCAAACATCAGAGACAGGTGACCGCGGCTATCAAACGGGCGCGCAATATTGCGATCCTGCCCTTCACCACGGCAACATCCTGACCCCCGGCTCGCCGGGGAACCAAACAGGCCTTTGAGTTGAAAACATTTGAAATCGGACGCGCAGCGCAGGCGCTTGCGCCGAACTTCCCTCCCCACCGCGGGAGGGGATGAAGGGGATGGGGGACCCAACCCAGACCAAATCGGTTTTGTCCACCCCCACCCTCACCCTCTCCCATCGAAGGGGGAGGAGATTATTGTGAAAATTTCGAATGTTTTTGGATAGGATTTAGACCCGTTTTATCCTCAACAGGAGGTGGTTCATGCAGGTCATATTGTTAGAAGATATTTCTTCTCTGGGCAAGACTGGCGATCTCGTCAAGGTCTCGGATGGTTATGGCCGAAACTACCTGATCCCCCAGAAGAAGGCTATCCTTGCCACAGAAAAGAATCTCAAAGCCTTAGAGCATCAGAAACGATTGGTTCAACATCGCGTGTCAAAGGCCAGAAAGGATGTCCAGAAACTGGCTCAGGAGATCGGGAGCCTCTCTTGCACCTTTGCGAAGCCGGTCGGAGAGAGTGGAAAGCTCTTCGGATCGGTAACAACCATGGAGATTGAAGCCTACCTTAAGGAAAACGGAATCGACGTGGATCGGAAAAAGATCCATCTGGAAGAGCCGATTAAGAGCGTGGGCATGTACACGGTTCCGATCAGGCTTCACCCGGAAGTGATCGCCCATCTCAAAGTCTGGGTCGTTCAGGAGTAACCGGCGATGAAGGAGGAATCCCTCCATAAAATTCCTCCTCAAAACATTGAGGCGGAGCAGTCTGTCCTGGGCGGAATTCTGATCGAAAATGAGGCTATCCATAAAGTGATGGAGATCCTCACCCCTGACGAATTTTACCGGGATGCCCATCAAAAGATCTACAGTAGCCTTCTCGACCTTTCTGAGAGAGACGAACCTGCCGACCTCATCACCCTGACCAACGAACTCCGGAAAAAAGATCAACTCGATTCGATTGGAGGCGCCTCCTACGTGACTTCCCTCATCGATGCCATTCCAACGGCTGCCAATATCGAATATTATGCCCGCATCGTGAAGGAGAAGTTCGTCCTCCGAAAGCTGATTGAATCGGCGACGGAGATTGTTACCCAGAGCTATGAGGACCGGCAGGATGTGGAGGGACTCCTGGACGAGGCAGAGCGGGCCATCTTCCAGATCGCCGAAAACAGGGTCAGGCCTTCTTTCTATCCCATCCGGGAGATCGTCAAGAATAGCTTCAAAACCCTTGAGAAGCTCTATGAGAAAAAAGAACTGGTCACAGGTGTGCCGTCCGGGTTTAAGAATCTGGACATGAGAACCGCTGGTTTTCAGCCCTCTGACCTCATCATCGTTGCGGGAAGGCCCAGCATGGGGAAAACAGCCTTCTGTCTCAATGTTGCTCAGCACACCTCCATTGAAAAGAGGACCCCCGTCGCCATCTTCTCCCTTGAGATGTCAAAGGAACAGCTCGTCATCCGGATGCTCTGCTCCGAGGCCCATGTTGACGGGACCCGTATCCGGACAGGTTTCCTATCGGAGAGCGATTGGCCCAAACTGACCCTTGCCGCAGGGAACCTCTCCGATGCCCCCATCTTCATTGATGATACAGCCGCCCTGACGATTCTCGAATTGCGGGCCAAAGCCCGGCGGCTCAAGGGGGAGCATGGCCTGGGCTTGATCATTGTCGACTATCTCCAGCTCATGAAAGGAAGAACCAAGGTAGAGAGCCGGCAGCAGGAGATTTCGGAAATCTCCCGCTCCCTCAAGGCCCTCGCCAAGGAACTCAACCTCCCTGTGATTGCGGTTTCTCAATTGAGCCGGAGCCCGGAGATACGAACGGATAAGCGTCCTCAAATGTCAGACCTCCGGGAATCCGGGGCCATCGAACAGGATGCGGACCTGATCCTCTTCATCTATCGGGATGAGGTCTACAACCGTTCCGAAGACAATCCGAATCGCGGAAAAGCCGAGGTCATTATCGGAAAACAGCGGAACGGCCCAACCGGGAAGATCGAACTGGCTTTCTTAGACAAATATACGGCCTTTAAAGAGCTCTACACCGCAGGGTCACCTGAAGAGCCCTTTGAATGAGACAACACAAATAGGAGCATTCCGAAAGGCTAAATTATTATGATGAGTTAGAATGAAGTATTTGAACCTAATTCTGACATCTTTTCTGCATCCTGCATCTCGAAAACATTCACGATGAATCTTCCCAATATTTTGACTCTTTTCCGTGTCCTTCTGATCCCTCTCTTTGTCCTCCTGATCATCAATAAGCGTTTTTCCTGGGCCCTGGCTACGTTTGCCATTGCGGGGATCACGGATGCGGTTGACGGTCTCATTGCCCGATTGACCGGCCAGCGGACGGAGCTCGGGGCCTATCTCGACCCGATTGCTGACAAGCTCCTTCTCTCCTCTGCCTTCATCACCCTTGCCATTATCGAATACATTCCAAGCTGGCTGACAGTGATCGTGATCACCCGGGATCTCATCATCCTGATCGGATTCCTTATGTTCTTCCTGACCAATCACCGCCCGAAGATGGGGCCCAGCCTTTTGAGTAAGTTCACAACCTTCTTTCAAATATCGACTGTGCTCCTCTTTTTGCTGAAGGAGTATGGGCTCATTCCGCCTCTGATCACTAAGCTTGCGATCTATGGGGTTGTCATCTTCACCGTTCTCTCTGGAGCCCATTATATTTATGTGGGAGCTAAAATTTTAAATGAGAAGAAAAACGATTAACTTTTCATCCCTTCCATTTCCCCGGCAGGAGACTGTGACGTAACTACCCAAAACAAAAAGAACCTGCCCTCATGCGTACCCTCTTTCCTCGGCGGGAGAGGGAGATGAGAATTTTCGATTCTTGTCAGTATGGCGATTCTTTCTCTGAAGATTTCCCTTCTCATCATGGGGCTGAGCGGGATCGTCGCTCAGATCATCCTGTTGAGGGAACTCCTTGTTTCCTTCTATGGAAATGAACTCACCCTTGGGATCATCCTTGCCAACTGGCTTGCTCTTGAAGCCATCGGCTCTTTTTTTATTGGTAAGACCGTTGAAAAGACGGAGCGGAAGATAGAAATCTACGTCTTATTCCAATTGATCTTTTCGCTCGTTTTCCCAGTCTCCATCTACCTTTCCCGGATATTTAAAAACATTCTGATCACCACACCTGGGGAAGCGGTAGGGTTCGCCTCAATCTTCTACGCCTCCTTACTGATCCTGCTTCCGGTTGCCATCCCCCATGGCGCCCTCTTTGCTTACGGAAGCAAGCTCTATTCTCAACAATTGAAGGAAGGCGCCTCTTCCATTGGAAAGGTCTATATTCTTGAAACGATCGGAACGATCCTCGGTGGTTTATTGATGACCTACTTCCTGATCCGGTATTTGAACTCTTTTCAGATTGCCTTCATGATCGCCATCTTCAATACCCTGATTTCGGTCTTCCTTTTATGGCCAGGGAAGCGGATCCTCTTCTCAACGTTACGGATTCGTTTTTGGACCATCGCTATCCTTTTTACCCTTCTCCATAC
>DATIGG010000372.1:0-4223 GCA_035454825.1 Thermodesulfobacteriota bacterium
CTCTCACGTCGGTAACACGGGTTCGAATCCCGTTGGGACCATTAGGTTTTTTGATTTTCAATTCCCTCCAGTGCCCACACAGTGTCCATTCGGAATCAAATTTAGGCTTTTTTGACCGCTTTTTGGGTCAGAGGTTAATAGCCACTGATTGCCGTCGCCCGTTAAACCTACCCTCAATATCCCTACCTACTTATCCCAGAGAAATCTGTCTAATTTTGGTGATTTCTCCTGAGGACTCCTTTCCTGTAATTGCGATTTTTAAATTTCACATCTAAATACTATGTTTCAAATGGTAATCAATGTTAGGCCAAAGTATTTTAGTTTTTAAACACAACGGACAAGGAATATAGGCTTTGGCGAATGGCGAAGCACTTTTTCTGCCACACTGCCAAGAAGGAAACGTTTGACCCCACTTCTCCCGTGGGTTGTCATTGCAATTAAATCAATATCCTTTTGGGCAGCATGATCCAGGATCTCTTCTGCATCATGACCGTAACGGACATGGGTTTCCACCTCGAATCCTTTGGCTTTCAGTCCTTTTTCCAATCTACCTAAATACTGCTCTGCCTCTCGGACGACATTCACTTCAGCTTCAGTTGGATCTGCCCCTGGAAAAACATGAGCATAGACAACACGCAAAAGAGCAAGGGTAGCCTTCAAATCGGTGGCCAATTTTTCTACTTTTGGGAAAACATTTTCTGCACAATCTGAGCCATCTAAGAGGATAAGAATTTTTTCAAATTTTTCCATAAATTTCCTCCTTTATTTAAGTGTTAATTACAATAATACGTTTTAAATACTCCACGAATCAATTAAAATTATTTCATTTGATAAAAACTTCATCGTGGTTTACGTATTGAAAATGGACAGTGCGGCCACTGCCTCGACCCCTATGGATAATTTTCCATGTAAGGAGAAGAACATATGGATTTTAAACTTTCCCCTGAACAAGTGATGGTCAAGGATTTGTGCAGGAATTTTGCTAAAAATGAAATTATGCCCATCGCAGAGGAGTTGGATAAAACCGGTCAATTCCCCTATGATGTATGGAAAAAAATGGGTGATTTGGGGATTTGCGGCATTCCCTTTCCCCAGGAATGCGGGGGAGGGGGATTGGATTGGCTTTCCATGATCATCGCCATCGAGGAGATCAGTCGAGGAGATGCCTCCTTGGGAAACTCCCTTTTAGATTCTGTCACGCTCGCGATGAATCTCCTCTGCACCTTCGGAACAGAGGATCAGAAAAAGAAATGGCTCATGCCATTAGCCACAGGGGAAAAGATCGGGGCATTTGGTTTGACGGAGCCTCAGGCGGGTTCAGATACCAGTGCTATTCAGACGAGAGCGGTCTTGGAGGAAGATGAATGGGTTATCAACGGAACCAAACAATTCATCACCAATGCAGGACTTACGCATAATAGTCTGGCAATCATTGCCGCCGTGACCGGGGTGGGAGAGAAAGGGAGGAAGAAGGTTTCCAATTTCATCATCCCGACAGGGGTGAGCGGTTACAATTTTGGGCAGAAGTATAACAAGATGGGATATCGGTCCTCAGAGACCAGGGAGCTGATTTTTGATGACTGCCGTATTCCAAAAGAAAATATTTTGGGGAACCCCGATAAAGGAATCTCCCAATTTCTGATGGCTCTCCAGACCAGTCGAATTGGGTTTGCTGCCCATTCTGTGGGATTGGCTCAGGCCATCTTAGATGTTTCGTTGGCATATGCGAAGGAAAGAAAGCAATTTGGCAGAAACATCGGCGAATTTCAAGCCATTCGATTTAAGTTGGCGGACATGTTGATGGAGATCGAATTAGCAAGATTGATGGTTTATAAAGCTGCCTGGCAAAAAGATCAGGATGAGAACTATTTTGCCACTTCCACTTTTGCAAAGATTTTTGCATCGGAGACAGCCAAACGATGTGCTGACAGGGGGGTCCAAATCCATGGAGCATACGGATTGATGGATGAATATCCGATCTCCCGTTACTGGCGTGAGGTAAAATTTGAGGAGATTCTGGAAGGGACCTCAGAAATTCAGAGGGTCAACATCGCCAGAAGGGTTTTGAAACTTTAAGGCACATACAGTTAAGCAGACCCTTAACTGACACTATTACCCTCGAGCCTTAACTCTGAGTAAAGTGGATGAGATGACAAGAATAAGTTCTAAGGTATATCTGGCGAAATCGATCTGTAATCTTCAATTCCTGAATATGGTTCGTGTTTTCCGAGGACTCCTTCGACCAATCATTTTAATGAAACATGCTTGATTTGAATCGGTAATCATCGGTGCTACTTTTTCTTGACATCCAACTCGCTCCTTTATATTGTTAATTCATCTAACTTCAACCATGATCTAAACGCATAGACGACCCGAAAGATTTCTTGCTTTTTGAAGGGAAATGGATTTTTCTAACAACAAAGTAAGCTGTGGAGCGTTTTGTACGAACCGACAGATTAACCACAAAGGGATTTCACGTTTTGCAGTTTTTTTGTAAGATCCCGGCAGAGTATAACCACTTACAAATCGGATGTTCGAGGGAAGCTGGAATGGCAAAGGTCGAATCAAGTGGTTCAGCGATCAAAAGGGCTTTGGGTTTATTGAAGTGAAAGACGAAAAGGATGTATTCGTTCATCGGACTGCTATCCAGGGGGAAGGATTTACCCTGAAAGAGGGTGATGAGGTTGAATTCGAAATTTCTCAGGGCCCTAAAATCCAAAGCCACCATAAGTCATTGAGTGCTTTCGTGACTCCTTCCAGAGAGGGATCCAGAGACCCTCATCAGTTCCCTTATTGAGTGCCTGGAAGAAAGGATGAAAATATGGTCGAGGAAACAATTACCCAGATTGAAGCGAGGATCAAAAAGGCCAAGTCTTTAAATGACGAAAGAAAGAAGGAATTACTAGATCTGCTTTCCACTTTGAAGACCGAAGTTTCCCAACTCTCCAAGACCGACGCCGAGGACGCCCAGAGTATTGTCGGTTTTACTGAAGTCTCAATTCACGAGGCAATACGTGAGGAGAAGTATCCGCAACTTCTCAATCTATCCTTAAAGGGGCTTTCTACCTCTGTGGAAAGGTTCGAGAATTCCCATCCTAAGCTCGTGGGGATTGTCAATTCGATCTGCAATACCTTATCGAACATTGGAATATGAAAGAGGCGACATTTTCTTTTTCTCTTCTTTAAAAATTCTTTTATTTGCCTCACTTGTGGATAACTAATTTGCGACACCGTGTCGCTTATCTGTATAATATGCGACAGACAATACATTCTACGAGGCCAATGACCGTCTCAGTCAACCCAGGGAGGTGGTTCGGATGAAGCGATATGTGATTGTGCAAAGAGAGGTGGATTCTGCGAGGGTGGCGAAGGATCCGAAGCTCGAAGAAGAGTATTTGAGAAATTTTGAATTGAGAGTTGAAAGGCTTCTTCATGAGGGTTATGAGTTGGCGGGTGGAGTTTCAGTAATCGCAGGAGGGAGGAAAAGATTGTATTCGCAGGCGTTAGTAAGACACAAGTCTAAGAAGTAGGATTTCGTTTTCGACTTAAGGGAGGATTCTAAATGACCTTGAGGATTGGATATTGGAATACAGGGAAAATAGAAGAGACGTGAAGGAGCAAATGAAAGGCCATTTTCCTGACCTATTTGTTGTCGTTTCTTGTCTGAAAAGGTGACATTTTTATTTTGTACTAGTTAAAAACCTTTATTTTCCTTACTTGTGGATAATTAATTTGCGTCAGTGCTGACCGCTTCGTTAAAAGAAATCATATGATGATTCTTTCGGAGTGCGAAAATATAGTGAACGACAATCCTCGTGCAAAACCAACCAGCGTCATATGCATATCGCGCGCAAGCAGGACTGCCTGATGCGTTGGTGCACCGAGGGAAATCGCCACGGGAATATCGCACCGTTTAGCTTTAAAAAGAATATCCGATGAAATGCGTCCTGAACACAGTAATACCGACACTTTGAAATCAACCCCTGTAATGAGGGCAGAACCTATGACTTTGTCAACTGCATTGTGTCTGCCAATGTCGTCACAGACTATTTCCGGCATTGTTCCTCCTTTGCTTAATGCAGCGGTATGGACTCCTCTTGTGCTTCGATAAAGTTGCGATGAGGTTTGCAGCCATCGCATAAGTCCAAGAATAACATCGCTTTCGATCGTAAACTCATCTGCAAGAGGTCTTCGTAGAGCGAGTTCAACCACACTGGAGAACA
>DATIGG010000373.1:0-2148 GCA_035454825.1 Thermodesulfobacteriota bacterium
CAGAAGGTCTTTCATATCATGGAACAGGCCCACTGGCATCGTTTCCAGATTCTGACGAAAAGATCAAACCGAGTGCTTGAACTTAATCCAAAACTTTCCTGGAATTTCAACATTTGGATGGGAGTCAGTGTTGAAAACCAAGAGAATACTTTCAAAATTGATCATCTTCGTAAGGTTGGAGCAAAAACTAAATTTATATCTTTTGAACCACTTCTTGGACCTATACATAGTCTTAATCTCAGGGGGATAGACTGGGTGATTGTAGGGGGAGAATCTGGTTACCAGGCGAGGCCCATGGATGCCTCCTGGGTTGTAGATATCCGCAACCAATGTCAAATCGCGAAAGTGCCGTTCTTCTTTAAACAATGGGGAGGTCCAAACAGAAAAAAAACCGGGCGAATGCTCGAAGGCAGAACATGGGATGAAGTCCCAGCGGCTGCCTGTAACTATTAGAGGGAGAAGCGATAGAGAGTCTGGCCTCAAGATTTGACAACCCTATTGTTGGTGTTGTTGACCTCCATCTCGTCCGAATACTCCCCCAAAATGCTCCGCTAGAATGTTTCCTACCCTTTAAATGTTTCCTCAACTGTTATAAAATGCTCCCATGAAAGATGAACGTTTCCGGGTTCTAAGGGAGAAGTTCCATTTCTCTGGTTTTCGGAAGTGGCAGGAGGAGATCATCGATACCGTCCTGGCCAGGCGTGATGCGGTTGTGGTCATGCCCACAGGAAGCGGCAAATCACTCTGTTACCAGTTGCCGGCGCTGCTTCTGGAGGGGGTGACACTGGTCATCTCACCCCTGATTGCATTGATGAAAGATCAGGTGGATGGACTGGTGCAGAATCAAGTTCCTGCCACTTTCATCAACAGCGCATTGACCCTTTCCGAGCAAGGGCAGAGACTAAGGGAAATCCAGCAGGGCAAATATAAGCTCGTCTATATTGCCCCTGAGCGGTTTCGGAACCCAGGATTTATGGAAGGGATTCAATCGTGTCGTGTTTCGCTGTTTGCCGTTGATGAGGCCCATTGCGTTTCCGAATGGGGACACGATTTTCGTCCCGATTACCTCCGTCTCAAAAGGGTTGTTGAAAGACTCAGCCATCCGCCTGTTGCCGCGCTGACAGCAACAGCCACTCCCGATGTTCGCCGTGATATCATCACCCAGTTGGGCCTCAGGCAGCCGATCACCTTCGTTGCTGGTTTTGATCGGCCCAATCTCCGTTTTCAGGTCAAAATGGTAGAGGGTGAGGAAGATAAGATCGATGCCATTTTGGGCCTGCTGAAAAAAGAGGCACCAAACGGAATTATCTATGCCGCCACCCGCAAGAATGTGGAGACCGTAACCCGGGCATTGAACTCTCGTGGCCACAAGGCAGGAAGTTATCACGCCGGCATGGAGATGGAGTCGCGCAGGCTTGTGCAGGATCGTTTTATGGAGGGAACCCTGCCGGTGGTGGTGGCGACAAACGCCTTTGGCATGGGCATCGATAAGGCGGACCTCCGTTTTGTTGTCCATTATGACGTCCCCGGCTCCCTTGAGGCTTATTACCAGGAAGTCGGCCGTGCCGGCCGTGACGGGGAGCCTGCGACCTGCCTGCTCCTCTTCAATTACGCCGACACGTTCACCCAGGAATTTTTTATTGACGGAAGTTACCCTTCTCGCGACATGATCGAAAGGACGTATGAAGTCTTATGCGATATTGGGACGGATGAAATTGAGATGACCCAGAAGGCTCTGGCCGAGCGGCTCGGCCGTGTAAAGGCGAACGAGATGGCTGTCTCTTCGTGCTTGAAGATCCTGGAAAAGGCTGGTTGCATTGAGCGCGGATCGGAAGGGGAGCATCAGGCCAGGGTGACCCTTCGCATCGAGCCGGAGGAGCTTCGTCGCCAGGTTGAGGGAAAGAGCAAATATCAGAAAGAGATTGTCAATTATTGTCTGGATGTTCTGGATGGATCGCGAGGCAAAACCCTTCTGGTGGACCTGGACGTGATGGCCGAGAATTTAGATCTTCCCCCGGAGCAGTTGAGACGGCATTTCTCTTCGCTTCATCAAGCAGGATCCATGGAATATCGACCGCCCTTTCGCGGCCGGGGTCTGAAAATACTGTTGCGTGTTCCTGTCTGCAAACTGAATATCAATTTTCAAGA
>DATIGG010000374.1:0-2903 GCA_035454825.1 Thermodesulfobacteriota bacterium
GGACGTAGATAAGAAAATAAGGTTTTAGGGGATTAATCTGGTCTGGAGTTTCTCTTGAGGCCTGTGTTTCTCCATCGGTCTTCTGACGAAGGCAGAAGATCACCCCTGGTGCTATGGTTTTGATCTCCGGATGTGCCGGTACACAGGTGTAAAGGCCCAATGGAGCACCTTCGAGCAAGGAACGGTTGGCCTCAAGATATTTGAGGAGTTCAATCCGGAAGTCATCCAGGGTGAACTCCGTCAAAGAGAGTGTGTCATCCAGATCTTCGAGGTCAAGCACTTCTTCTCTGAGGCGAAGGAGCTGACGGTCCCGGTACCGAAGGTCATCTTTGATAATCTCTTCCAGCTCCTCCGTTTTCAGAAGGTTCTCCTCCAGGGTCGCGGCAATGTCCACCAGGGCCATGCGGGCCTCGACCCGATGCTTCAACGTGATGTATTGGTCAAGGTTTGGCGTTGGCCAGAAGTTCACAAGCTGGATGGACTGATTTAAGCTTCCTATCCGGTCGATACGGCCAAAGCGCTGGATGATGCGGACGGGGTTCCAATGGATGTCGTAATTAACCAGGAAATCGCAGTCTTGAAGGTTTTGCCCCTCGGAGATACAGTCTGAAGCAATGAGAAGGTCGATTTCTCCCTCCTGGGGCATGACTTGGATTTTAGAGCGACGTTTGGAGATCGGCGAGAAGTTCGTCAGGATATGGTTAAAGTCGGTATGTTGTTTGAAACCCTTCGGCTGAAAGGTCGTCCGATTCTCTCCTCCTCCAGTGACCAGGGCCGCGTGAATGCCGAGGTCCTTTTGTGCCCATCCCTGGAGCTGTTCGTAAAGGTACTGTGCGGTATCGGCAAAAGCGGTAAAAACAAGGACTTTACGGTTCGGCTTCCCCTGCTTGTTGACCGTAGGCTTTCGGACCTTGGCGGCGATGATTTTTTTCAATTCTGCCAGCTTGGTGTCCCGCTCCGGAGATACATCGTGAGACTGAAGGTAAAGCCCATTGAGTTGCTGCTTGTCCTTGCGGAGAGCGTCAAGCCATCGATCCACGTCAAGATGTGCGGTCTTGTAGGTCAGCTTTTTGCCAACCTCCATGGCATCACGAAGTTCCTCGTCCTCCAGTTCCTCCGGGGAAAGCGATTCGAGATCGATATCTGAATACTGTTCCCGGTACTTCTTAAATGTCTTGAGACGATTCTCAAGGGATTCGATCTTGTCCATGGTCCGCTTCATCGTAAGCGCAAAGGAGTGGACAGAGCTTTCGAGCCGCTTCAGGAAATTGACCTTCATCATTCCGATCAGGAAATCTTCGCGCTGGGACTGTGTAAAGTTCCCTATCTTCTTCTCGTATTCGGACTTGAATTCCGGAAGCACAAACTGGGACGGGTTAAAGAGGGAAAGTCTGTAGCCGTCGATCTCATGGCTCAGCTTGTCATAGGACATAAAACGTCCGGCAGAATCGATCTCCGGAGAAAGTGTTATCGGTTTGAGCCGTTCCGGAAATTGACCGAGCCGGTCCATTTCATGGCGATAATATTTCTGAAGGTGCTTGCGGGCGCGGGCAATGGTGAGTTCATCCAGAAGCTTGAAGAAATCACCACCCAATCTGGCTAAGAGGTCACTTGTTTTTCTCTTTGGGGGGGCCTGCTTGGCCCAGTTGGAGAAATGCCCCTGGGCCTGACGGAGGGTTTCCTTGATGTTTTGGATGCCAATCGATTCAGCATACGCATCATCACTGCCTGCAGTCATAAAGTAGATCTGGTTTCGGAGGTCCTTCAGGTCGTTGTTGACAGGGGTGGCTGAAAGCAGGAGAACCTTCGTCCGTATGCCGGACTGGATGATTTCCTGCATCAATCGCTCATAGCGGCTTCTCCGGATGAGGTTCCCGTTTTCATCTTTTTTCCCCGGCACATTGTTTCTGAAGTTATGGGATTCGTCGATCACCACCAGGTCGTAGTTGCCCCAATTGATCGTCTCAAGATTGATGTCGCCCGAGGAGCCCCTGTCTCGACTCAGGTCCGTATGGCTGAGAACATCGTAGCGAAACCGGTCACTGAGGAAGGGGTTAAGCTGGTCGTTCAGTTTGTAGACTGTCCAGTTTTCCCGGAGCTTTTTGGGACACAGGACAAGGACACGTTCGTTTCTCAGTTCAAAGTACTTCATGACTGCAAGGGCAGAGTACGTCTTGCCTAATCCCACGCTGTCAGCAAGGATACACCCGTTATGGGCAAGGATCTTATTGATGGCGCCTTTTACGCCATCTTTCTGAAATTCGAAGAGTGTTTTCCAGATCTCAGTCTCAAAAAGAGTCGTCCTGCCAATGTCGGCATCCGTCCTTCCCGTATCACCGAGATATTTGTCAAAGATGTGAAAAAGTGTCTTGTAGTAGATGAACTCCGGGCTGTGGTTCTGATAGAGCTGCTCCAGGTATTGGAGGACTTCGTCTTTAACATCCTCAACGAGGTCTGCATCACTCCAAAGGTCGTCAAACCATGCCTTTAGATCGGCCCGGTCTCGATTGCTATCAACCACGAGGTTAAGTTCAATGTTGCTATTGCTTGCGGAGAGTCCAAGGCCGTGGGTTGTGAAATTTGAACTTCCGAGAATGGCCTCCTCCACACCATTTGTAAAGATGTGATACATCTTGCCGTGAAGGAAATTGGTCTGTTTGACCGATTTGACTGAGACCTTGTCGCGAATCCAGTCGGCGCATTCTTTGGCAACCCGCTTTTGCTGGAGACATTTAGCCAATTTCAGACCATCTGAGTTAATGATGAACGATTTCGTTTCTGTTTTGTCGGGATCGAGAGAGCGGATGAACCTTGGCTCCCCAAATAGGAAATCCATATGCCCGATTTGGTTAAGATGGTCTTTTAGGGCTTCGTATGCATAGATGGTGAAAAAGGCAGAAACG
>DATIGG010000375.1:0-7536 GCA_035454825.1 Thermodesulfobacteriota bacterium
CCCCTTTGACTTAAGTAATAATGGCTAAATCAACGCCTCTTCCATCCAGCCCAGTTTGATCAACTGAATACGGCTCAAGTCACTGACCCCGAGGTGGTAGGTCTTATCAGCCACCATGATATGGATGGGAGGAACATCCAGCGCCCGGTCCTCCCCGAAAAAGGCGATCCGCTTTGTCTGGAGGAGATGAGCACCTACCGCATCTACAGCCACGGGATCGGTCCCCACGATCAGCCCCTTGTAGGGCCAAACGTATCTTCTGTCAAAAAAATTGGCCCCTCTTCCATAAAATTGAGGCGTGAGGACACTGAGAACATTTAGGCGGGTCTTTCCCTTAACGATAGGATAAGTCCAAATCTTGCCCAGGGGCGAGCAGCCTTCATCATGGTAGGCCGAAGGGTTGGGAACAAACTGGATATAGTTTTTCAGGCAGGTCCCTACCCCGGACCAGTGATGCGTTCTCAACGGTCGTGCATTGACGAGCGCCGTAGCCTTGAGAAAGACTGGATTACTCAGCACTCCGCGGTCATCAATGGCAATATTTTTTTCGGCCACTCCGACGTCCAATAGCCTGCGTTTAATAGCCGCTTCCAACTCTTTCGGGGTCGGCATTCTTCCCCAGGAGTTACTTTTAACTCCAACGATGTCCGATTTCTTGATGAGCTTCTGCCAGGCCTCCAGGGGTTCACCAGTTCTCAGAAGGGTCTTAACGGCTTCATCCAGCATGGATTGCAAGGTCTTCTCTTGTATTTCGCCCTGGTCTCCAATCACCTCAGCATTCCGGATGAGGACAACTTTCGCGGTTGATTCTGCACCAGCTTCTCTCAGGATCCCTGAGCCCAGGGTAGCGGTCATCGCGGTTCCAGCCGCGACGCGGAGAAAATCTCTTCGGGTGATGATTCTTTCCTCCATCTATGTCAGACTCCTTTCTGTACAGAACACAGAGGTCTCTTCTCCCACCTTAGAGAAGCACAGGGCGAGAGACTCTAAATAATTCACCTAATACTTGAGGTTTATAATTTCGCACAACTGTTAATTTGCTTTCAAATTCGTGATGTTCGGGCAACACTTTCCATGGTCTCCGGTGCTCTGATGAATTATAAATGTATTTCATATCGCTTTCCTTCCTTCCTTGTCAAGGAATATTTTGAGTTCTAACTGTCAGGCCACCCTACTAAACTCGATGAATATCATTTTGTTTCAGATTGTTATAATTAAATAATTCATATTCTGCTTGAAGTGTTAAGTTTTGTCATGGATTCGTTATCTTTGCTCTTATACTCTGCGTCGTTAATTACACCAGAGGATGTCATTCCCGCGGGCAGCCCCGTTGAAAAACGGTGCAGGAATGACAAATCGGACAGGGATTGCGTCAAGGGAGGAAAACACCATCGTTATTTTGAGGGTTGGAAAAAGAAGAGCAGAATTATTTTTCAGAAGTTGGCCCACCGATATCAAAATATTCATGTGGTTGACCAGGGGTGAGTTTCGTTGTAGAATAATGGGCAGTTGACTGTTTCAGGGACAGGATATTTCGGACAAAGTAAAAATATCGGGGAGTAGCGCAGCTTGGTAGCGCGCTTGGTTCGGGACCAAGAGGTCGGGAGTTCAAATCTCCTCTCCCCGACCATTCTGCCTTTTATATTCAGGGGTTTCCGCATAGCCCATCCTCAACATCAACCCCATTGTTATCAAGCTTCGCCCGGAAGAGGTGGCCCCTTCGGGGCAGTTGACTCAAAGCCCAATATCTATATGCTGTTGCCTTTACCCGCAAGCATCTCAGATCACTTTTTGGAGGGGAATCAGAACTTTTCAAGGGGATTTTAGATATTTTTCAAACCATGCCAATACCTTCTGCCAGCCATCTACAGCAGCATGTACCCGGTAGGTCGACCGGTCAACTGAAAAAAAAGCATGACCGGCGTTCTCGTAGGTGTGGAACTCGTATGTCTTGTTAAAGCGTTTGAGCTCTTCCTCTATACGCGCGACATCCTGAGGGGAAGGTGACGTGTCTTCCGCCCCGAACAGGCCCAGCAGGGGGCATGCGAGATTCTTCGTCATATCAATGGGAGCCACCGGTTGGCGTTCCGTAAGGTCCTCGGGTTTACCAACTATCTTCCCTCCGTAGCAATCTACCGCAGCATCGATCCGATTAATGTTGCAGGCCACAAGGTAGGCCTGCCGGCCACCGGAACAAAAACCGATGACGCCGACTTTACCCCTGTAGTACGGCTGTGTCTCCAGGTATCTAATAGCCGCATCGATATCGCCGATACAGCGTTCGTCAGGTACCATGCCAGCAGCGCGAACCTTTGCGGAGATCTCCTCGGCGCTGCCCGGCCCCTCCCGATGGTGGAGATGGGGCGAAAAGGCCGCATACCCGTGATAGGCCAATTTCCTTGTCATTTCCTTCGTGGCTTCATCCCAGCCCGGCAAGTGATGAATAACAATAACGCCCGGGTAAGGCCCTGCGCCCAATGGACGCGCCAGATAACCGTCAATCGCATCTCCGTCGTGCCCCTTAAAACCGACCGTCTCGGCTATCATGCCTTCATACATGGCTGATTCCCTCCTTGATCACCTGATGCCTAATGAGCTGTTGCACTTTCGAGTGCATTCTTGGCTTTGCTGTTTCGTAAATGCCCTTGGAATGCCAAAATGATTCAAACTGCTACAAAGGATCTAAATTGTGGGTTGTTTTCAAAGCTTTCAAATCACGATAAAAATCGCTTTTGAGTGAATTGAGCATATGAGAAAGGGAGTTGTGTGTCAAGGTTAAAGTACCAATGGCATCGTTCGCGAATCTGTTTGACTGCAGGAAACGTAAAACTGATTGACCTTGCCTCTGTTTTCCCGTATAGTGATATTTAATTTCATTCATTCTTCTAAGCGATCTGACTTCCAACTGCAAGGTTACATGATGGAGGAACAGGAATCTGGTTGGTAGCTAATGCCCTCGTTCAGGCATATCACCCATTTAGATCATAACTTTGAGATTTTTGCAAAAGACTAACCTACTAAAGAAGGGAGAAAAGAGGATGGATCAAGAAATTATCGACCTGTACGATGAATACACTCATGAATTACTGGATCGTCGTGAATTTCTCAGGAGATTGTCTGTTCTAGCGGGGAGCACTGCTGCTGCCATCGCTCTGCTGCCCTTACTAGAAAATAACAATGCCAAGGCCGAAGTCGTTGCAAAGGATGATCCCCGCCTTTATACGGACCATATGAAATATCCCGGAGCTACAGGCGAGGTTCTTGCCTATCTGGCGAGGCCGAAAGGAGACGAAAAACTGCCCGGGGTGGTTGTCATCCATGAAAACAGAGGTCTTGTCCCCCATATCGAGGACGTTACGAGACGTGTAGCGTTAGAGGGGTTTTTGGCTGTTGCTCCAGACGCTTTAACCCCCCTTGGGGGGACTCCCGAAGATCCCGAGAAGGCTCCGCCGCTCATCCAAAAGCTGGATAGTCAATCGACAATACAGAATTACATTGCTGCGGTAAGGTACTTGAAGACCCACCCTGCATCGACTGGAAAGGTCGGAGCTGTGGGCTTCTGCTGGGGAGGGGGAATAGCAAACCAGGTTGCAGTAAACTCCCCCGATGTGTTGGCCGTGGTTCCCTACTATGGCAGGCAACCTGCGTCTGAAGATGTTCCCAAAATTAAGGCCTCTTTGCTTATCCACTATGCTGGTCTCGACGAAGGAGTTAACAAGGGAATCCCGGCATACGAGGAAGCTCTAAAAAAGGCATCGATAGACTACAAGATGTATATGTACGAGGGTGCCAAGCATGGGTTTAACACCGACACAAACCCTGACCGATATAACAAAGAAGCGGCCCAGCTTGCCTGGCAGCGTACCATCTCGTTCTTAAAAGAGAAGCTAAAAAAATGACGTCCGGCCGGTACCCTGATAGCTCCCGAAAGCTAATGGATTGTTGGACCGGACACCCCGGCGGTGATCAGGAGTGATTCTCTTTTTGGCAATGACAGGTTCAAATGCTCATTTGCCCATGCAGCATTTCTTGTACTTTTGGCCGCTGCCACACGGACACGGATCGTTGCGACCCGTTTTGGGGCTTACCCGGGTACCTTTGGCCTGCGCCGGCAAGGGGTGTCTTTCAAGGGACTGCCGGCGCCATAGCACGGATAGCTCTGTGACGAAAGGTCGGCAGTGGGTGAAAAATCGTTTATACCCTACACACAGGTAGTTCAGCCCCGCTTCGCCATCTGGCATGTGAAGGATGCGATCCTTGGGGCACCCACCATGACACATGTCCAGGACCTCGCATGCCTGGCAATAGCGGGGTAAGGTATCCCATTTTGCCTGCCCAAATGCTCTCTGCCCTGGACTTTCAAGAAGATCGACCAGTGGAATCTCCTGGATATTCCCCAGCCGATGCTCCGTGTCAACGAAGTGATCACAGCAAAAGAAATCTCCGTTGTGTTCGACGACAGGGATATCCCCGCAGGCCTTCCGAAAGATACAGAGCGCATGCTCCTGCCCGAAGGCAGTTCTGGCCGCCTCCTCAAATATCTGAACCTTGACCCGCTCGATATCCTGACTCTTCCACTCGTCAAAAATGGTACAGAGAAAATGGCCCCAGGCTTCAGCCGGCACAGTGCGGTGACTAACGCCGCCCTCTCCGTCTCGCAGTGGTTCGACCAGGGGCAGAAAGCCAATGTATGAGGCGTTGATCTCCTTAAAGAACCGGTAAACCTCAGTGGGATGCAGGACGTTCTCTGCATGCACCACGCAAAGTAGGTCGCACGGGATCTGGTGGTACCGCAAGAGCCCATACCCACGCATCGCTTCCTTGTGAGTGGGCCCCTGACCCTTGGTGACGCGGTACCGATCATGCATCTCCTGCGGCCCGTCGAGGCTAAGACCTACGGAAAAGCCCTCTGTTGCCAGAAAACGGCACCAGTCCTCATCGAGGAGAGTCCCATTTGTCTGGATACCGTTGGTGATGCGTTGATTGGAGGGCTGATGCTTCCGCTGCAACGCCACAATCTTCTGGAAGTAGTCCAGCCCCAGGATGATCGGTTCTCCACCATGCCAGGAAAAGTTAATCACGGAACCGGAAGAAGCAGCGATGTGCTGGACGATATATTTCTCCAAGACGGAGTCGCACATGCGAAACGACTCGCTATTTAGATAGAGGTCTTTCTTCTTCAGGTAGTAACAATAGTGACAGTCCAAGTTGCAGATGGAGCCAACGGGCTTGGCAAAAACCTGAAATTCGCGTGAAGCTTTAACCATTGCTCCATCCCCAATCTCCGGGGCGAATACCTTAAGGCACCTGACTTGATACGGCCTCGCTTTTTCTGGAACGATTATAAGTGGGATAACCCTTGCGGGTCAAGAAAAGAAAAAAACGAAGCATTTAGCTTGATTGCACTTGGTGAATATTATATTTTGAAGATTTCTTGACTGAATTCAATAGGATGGGCTATAAATAATGCGGTGTTCGGGACCAAGAGGGTGACGTCGCTACGAATAAGGAGCGACTCCTGCCACGCCGCCGAGTTGGTGAGGCGGCCGCGAGTTCAAATCTCCTCTCCCCGACCATTATTTCCTTCCCAGCTTCTCAATTTTCTGGTACCATAATTGTAATATCAGAAAAAAAGTTGAAATGATGATCGGGAAAATGAAATCAGGAGGGTTACTAAAATGAAGAAGAGAGGAATGTTTATTTTGGTTTTTTCTTTAATTCTGTTTCCAACGTTTCTTCAATCCCAACCAGTAAAACCGGACCCCAGAACGCGTCCAGAGGCCTTGAGGATTCTTCAATTGGAGATGTTTCCCGACCCGGTGAGGGAGGGGCAACGGGTCAGGTTCGCCCTGACAATGTCAAACCGCACTTCTCATACAGGAAGGGCGAATCTGTTCATCAAGGATAAGGATGAAGTGGTTGCGGAGGTCCGTGGAGTTATTATCCAGCCCGGAAACAATCGCGTCGAATTTCCTGAATCAGGCTACAGATTCAGCCGGCGTGAGCACTGCTTTAGCGTGGAAGTCGATATTGCAGGGACCAGAAGACCTGCGGACTTTGCCGAAAATTTCTGTGCCCAAAGGGCTTACGGAGGCTGGACACTGTCCAAGATCTCTATCGGACCATTTTTTGTCGAGGATCTTGAGATGGTTCCCGATCCAGCCAAACCGAGACAGGAAATACGTTTCAAGGCAAGGCTTAGAAATGGTGGAACCGCTGTTCGAGCCAATATCCGAATTCAAGACAGAGATGAAGTTGTTTCCCGGATCGACAATGCTTTGATTGAACCCGGCATTGTTGAATACCAATTTCCTTATACCGGATATGTCCTCCAACGATTTGACCATTGTTTTGTCGTTGTGATGGAGGTAGAAGGGAGACTTTACAACTTCGAAACCCCGAGAGAATTCTGCGCCAAACCTCTGGGATGGACCATGAGACCTTAAAAGATCAAAAAGATTCCCGTGCCCTATTTTTGATTGATCTTGCTCCACAAATCATTTTCATCCACCACTCCGTATTCCGTATAGGGATCTGAGAGCCTTACCCCGGGTGTCTTGGCCAGTTTTCTTTACGGAGCACTTTCTTTTACGGCCAAAGGAATAACCCTTTTCCTGTCAGCATTTATAGTGAACGTTCTTGGAAAAACTTGTCATTGCGAGGAGCGTCAGCGACGCGGCAATCTCAGAGCTTCACTTCGTTCGCAATGACAGTTTATGAGATGTCAACCTATTTAAGGCGTTCACTATAGTTCCAAAATACAGGATTTTTATTCATCAAATACAGTGTTTTCCCTATTTACTTTCTGATGAGATAATGCGACTGATAATTCAGGGGCTAATTAGGGGCGATAAATGAAAGGGGTAGAACTCGGGTTCTATATGAAAGGGGATTTTTATGAAAGACCTTCATGAGGTTTTTACAAAGTTCAAAGAAGATTTTCCAAAAATTCACTCAGATCATGAAGAATTGGGCAGAGAGATCCATGAAAATTCCGGCCCGCTGCCTGAAAGAGTTCGATGGTTAATTAAGATTGCAATTTCCGGGGCAAGCCATCATATGGTCTCCCTTGAAACCCACATCATGAAAGCAAAAGAGGTGGGGGTGACCCATGATGAGATCAAACACGCCCTGCTCTTGTTAATTCAAACCACTGGATTTCCAACTTTCATGGAGGCCTACTCCGTATTTAAGAAGATGAAGGAAGCCTGAAACGATCCAAAAAATCACAATGCTGAGCAAGGGGAAGATCACTGGAGTATTGGAATTATGGAATGATGGAAAATGTGAAGATAAAAGATATAAAGGTCGAATAAAAGGAGGAGCAAATCATGAAAATTGATTACAAGGGATTTATGAGAGAAAAGATCAAAAGGGATGTCGTTACAATCCGTCCCAATGCATCCTTTTTCGAGACCCGGACGCTGATTCATGAGAAAGGGATCCGGCATCTGCCTGTGGTGGATCAAAACAACAGAGTCTTAGGAATCGTTACAGACCGGGATATCCGACAAGCAGCCCCTTCTGATGCCACCA
>DATIGG010000376.1:0-3053 GCA_035454825.1 Thermodesulfobacteriota bacterium
TTCTTGAAAAATAACAACAATCATGTTAGGTTGAAAAAAATATGATCCAGATGATCCATGTTAACAAGACTTATCCGAGTCAGATCGCTGCCCTCACCGATATCAACTTAGAGATTTCTCCTGGACAGTTTACCTTTGTCGCAGGGCCCGGCGGTTCGGGAAAAACCACATTGCTTCATATCCTGTTCTGTTCGGAACAGCCTACCAGCGGGCAAGTGATCGTTAACGGGATCGACATTACTCAAAAAGGTTTTAAGAAGATCCATCAGCTTCGGAGAACAATCGGGATGATCTTTCAGGACTTTAAACTTCTGAGAGACAGAACCGTAGGCGAAAATATCGCCTTTGCCCTGGAGGTCACTGGGCACCCCCAGAAGAAGATTCAAAGTAAGGTCTTGGAGATTCTGAAATGGGTAGGCCTCCTTGGAAGGGAACGGGATTCGATCCTCACCCTCTCTGCAGGAGAAAAACAGCGCGTGGCCATTGCCCGGGCTGTGGTGAATAACCCTCCCCTGATCCTGGCGGATGAGCCGACCGGAAATCTCGATGATCAGATGACCACCGAAGTCATGAAGCTTTTCATGGCCCTCCACGGCCAGGGAACGACCGTTCTATTTACTACCCAGAACAAGGATCTCATTCAGCGTTACTCTTATCCGGTCATCCAACTCCTCAAGGGAAAAAGGGTTGACGAGGAAATAAAGATCGAGGCCAAGGCTGAGACATGAAGGCTTCTCTCCGGTACATGCTGGCCATGCTGGTACGGGCGATTCAGAACATGCGGAGGAATCTCTTCCCAAATGTGACGACGATTGGGGTGATCACCATTTCTGTCCTTATCTTTTCAACCTTTTCCCTGATCGCCTTTAACCTGGCCTCCTTTCTTAAGATCTGGGAAGACAAGATTGAAGTCATCGCCTATATCAAGGGAAAGACACCCGCAAGCGAAATCGAAACCCTCTTTAACAAAACCCGACAGATGGAAGGCGTCGAATCTGTAAGATATGTCTCTCCGTCCGATGCCATGGCCTTTATGGAAGCCAAATTAGGCAACCAGAAAAACCTCCTTGAGGGAATTCAGCCGACGATTCTTCCCCACTCCTTTGAGGTTCAACTCAAAAAGGAGTACCGGAACTCCCGGAAGATCAGGGAGGTCGTCTCCCAGTTAAAAGAGATTCCACAGATCGAGGAGATCCAGTACGGTCAGGAATGGGTTGAAATGTTCTCCTCCCTTGTCCACATCCTGCGTCTCACCCAATGGGTCCTGGGAGGGCTTCTCCTGGTGGCCATGTTATTCATCATCTCGAACACCCTTCAACTGACGATTGCTTCTCGAAGGCAAGAGATCGAAATCATGCACCTGGTAGGGTCAAGTCCTTCTTTTATCCAAGTCCCTTTTTATATTGAAGGAATGATTCAGGGCCTCCTTGGTGCCGGATTGGCCCTCTTCTTCCTTTTTTTGCTGCAAAGGGTCATTTTTTTCTACCTCCCTCTTTCGACGAATGACTGGATACTCAAAATCCCAATTCATTTTCTACCGCTAAAAACCCTTTTCGGAATATTAATGGGAGGCATGGTTCTCGGCGTTCTCGGCAGTTTTATGGCTTCGGTGAGGTTTCTTACGTACCATGGTTGAGTCCATGAAAAGATGGGAATGGAGATTGATCGGGTTACTCTTTTTAGGATGGGTTTTTAACCCATGGATGGCCAACCTGTGTGCAGGTCGGGCCGATCCCATTGAAAAGGACATCACTCAAAAAAGAAAGGACCTCAAGGATATTCGAAAAGAACTTAACTTAACCAAGGAGAAAGAAAAGCAGATCCGGGGGAAGGAATCCTCCGTCCTTGAAAACCTCTCTCAGATAGATAACGCACTTTATCAGAAGGAAAAAGAACTGAAAGGGATGGAGGCCCGTCTCTCCCAAACCAGGGAGAACTTGCAGCAGACCAAGCATCAGGTTCAACTCCTGAACAAAGAGATGGAACAGACCAAGGAGGAATTCTTCTCCAGGCTGATTGCCCTTTACAAGATGGGTCGGGTTCTCCCGGAGACCTTTCTCTTCACCTCTCAATCCTACCCCGATCTATTAAAGATCGATAAGTTTCTACGGGTCATCATCGATTTTGATGCCCGTCTGGTTGACAGGTTCCGATCCCAAGTGAGCCTCAAGGAGCGCTATCAGGGGACCTTAATGAAGGATCAATCCCAATCGGAGCGCTCCATTGCGGAAGTGGAAAAGAAGCGGGAAGAGATCAAAAAGGTCAAGACGACAAAACGCGCCCTGCTCAAGTCCATTCAGGGTCAGAAGGTGGTCTATCAGAAGGTTATTGGAGAATTGGAAGAAAGGGTGAAGGACCTTCAGGCCCTTATTGATAGACTGGAACGGGAGAAGAAAACAACGGCTTATGGAAAATCGAAACCGGAAGTGAGCAAAGGGAAGCTGAGCCCACCGGTCCACGGGAATGTGATCAGCCTCTTTAAGGAAAGGGGTCAGAACGGGATTGAGATCAAGGCGCCCCTGGGAACGGAGATCCGGGCGGTCCTCCCCGGTAAAGTCCTCTATGCCGATTGGTTCAAAGGATTTGGAAATGTTATGATAATAGACCATGGAGATCAAACCTTCACAGTCTCTGGCTACTGTTCCCAACTATTGAAGAAAGTGGGAGACGTGGTCGCTCAGGGAGAGAGCGTTGCCCTGGTTGGCAGCGCAGGGTCGCTCAAAGGTCCCTGTCTTTACTTTGAAATCCGGTATAAAGGAAAACCCCAAAACCCGATGGAATGGCTCTCTCATCTTGAAAAAGTCGCTTCCCTGCCCGAGGGAAATGAAAGAGGAAAAAAGGGATTATAAAGGAGGATTTTATGTGGCGTCAGAAAAAATTCCCGAACCTTAAAGTCATCGTGCTCAGTCTATCCATCTTTCTCGTTGGGGTCACCATCGGCTTAAGTCAGTCCACCAAAATCCCCACCCTCTCTTCCAATATTTATGATGAACTGAAGCTCTTTTCGGATGTCCTCAGTCATGTTCAGAGGGATTATGTGGAGGAGACAAAAT
>DATIGG010000377.1:0-10186 GCA_035454825.1 Thermodesulfobacteriota bacterium
GACACCTTCGAAACGCAGGCAGTTAACCACTGTCCTCTTGAACCTCACGCAGCCCTTGCCGTCGTCGACCATTCAGGGGAAGTGACGCTCTGGTCTTCAACTCAGATCCCTTTCTTTCTCCGGAGGAACCTTGCCACGACACTCGATATCCCTGAAAGCAAAGTTCGGATCATTAAACCAAAGGTGGGAGGCGGGTTCGGTCAAAAGATCGACCTCTATGCCAAAGACTTCTGTGCAGCCTTTTTCGCAATGAAGACGAAGAAACCTGTAAAGTTTGTCTATGAGCGAGAAGAAGTCTTCACCTCAACGAGACAACGTCACCCTATGAGGATCTGGCTCAAGACAGGAGTAAAAAAGGATGGCACCCTCTTGGCCCAGCAGTTTAAAGTGATTGCCGATGGAGGGGCTTACAACAGTACGGCCCCTCTCATGATCACCCTGGCCTGTTATTTCATCATGCTTCCCTACCATATCGAGAATCTGCTCTTCGAAGGCTCTCATGTTTACACCAATAAACCTGTTGGAGGAGCAATGCGTGGCCATGGAATCCCCCAGGTCCGGTTTGCCGTGGAAGCTCAGCTCGATCTCATCTCGGAAAAAATAGGAATCGATCCCTTAGATCTTCGATTGAAGAATGCTTATCAGGCAGGAGACCCCCATCCTGCAAAATTGTTTGTTCAGAGCTGCGGTTTCAGCGAGACCCTTGAAAAGGCTGCAGAGGCCATTGGCTGGAAAGAAAAGAGGGGAAAGCTTCCTTTTGGACGGGGAGTCGGGCTGGCGGGCGCCAGCTTTCCAAGCGGCGTGAGCAACATGAGTCATATCTCTTCGGGTGCTATCGTCAAGATCGAACGGGATGGAAGTGTCACTCTTCTCACCGGTGCTGCCGATATCGGCCAGGGAGCGGAGACGGTCATCTCCCAGATCGTTGCAGAAGAGATCGGGGTTTCCCTTGAAGATATCCGGATCACGGCAGCCGACACGGAGATTACTCCTCTTGATCCAGGCACCTTCGGTAGCGGTGTCACCCTGAGGGCCGGTAACGCTGCGAAGATCGCTGCCCGGACTGCAAGAGAGAAACTCTTTGAGGCCGTAGCTGAAAAGATGGAGTCAAAGGTCGAGGATCTGGAGGCGAAGAATCATCGAATCTATGTCAAGGATACCCCGGGAAGAAAGGTCAGTTTTCAGGAGGCAATTAGAATCTATCAGTATTCGGATCGTCCTATGCCCATCATCGGCCGGGGGTCTTACCTGCCCCCAGCCAAAGAACCGACCACGCTGCTTAAGGAGGATGGAAATTTTTCTCCGGCCTATTCCTTCATGACTCAAGCCGCCGAGGTGGAGGTCGACACAACGACCGGCAAGATAAAGGTCCTGAAGATGGTAACGAGCCATGATTGCGGCAGGGCGATTAATCCCATGTTGGTTGAAGGTCAACTGGAGGGATCCGTGGTGGGAGGCATGGGCCAGGCCCTCTATGAAGATGTCATAACCGAGAAGGGGCAGGTTCAGAACCCTTCTTTCCTGGATTACGGCATTCCGACGGCACTCGAAGTCCCATCTATCACATCGATCGAAGTGGAGACGGATGACCCGGAGGGACCTTTCGGGGCGAAAGAATCAGGTGAGGGGACGCAACTGGCCCCTGCGCCAGCGATCATCAATGCCATTTACGATGCCATTAGCGTCAGGTTTAAAAGCCTCCCTGTCACACCTGAAAAGGTATTAGAGGCCTTGAAAGGAAAATAGCCTAATCCTTTTTCTCCATCTTTGCCCCAAGTTTTTGCATCAATTCAACAAAGTTTGGGAAAGTGACGTGGACAGATTCTGCTGTATCCACCTCCGTCCTGCCTGGGATGGCTAAACCTGCAACTGCAAGGGCCATCACCACCCGATGGTCCCCATAGCCCTTCAACGGACAACCCCTGAGCCTGCTTTCATGGACAATGAGTCCATCGGGTAGTTCCTCCACTCGTGCTCCAAGACGGCTCAGCTCCTTTCCCATGACTGATATCCGATCCGTCTCCTTTAACCGGGCGTTTGCCACATTACGGATGACTGTCTTTCCTTCTGCGAAGCATCCCACCACAGCCATCGCAGGAAGCGCATCCGGTGTATCAGAAAGGTCTAATTCCACACCCCTGAGCAATCCTCCACGGATCCGAATGCCATCTTTCTCGAAACTGATCCTGGCACCCATCTCTTTAAGATAGGATACGACCTGTTTGTCCCCTTGAACGTCATCCATATCGAGACCACGGAGTGTGATGTCCCCGTCGATCATCGCACCTGCAACGAGAAAGAAGGTCGCCGAAGAAAAATCACCTGGGATCGTCACCTCCTGGCCGTGGTAGATCTGGCCCCCAAACGTTTTGAAGCGAGTCAAATCCTCAGAGGCTTCGTAACGGATCCCCTGTTTGCCCAACCATCTCATCGTCATTTGAACATAAGGCTTTTCGTGAACATCATAAACTTCCAGTTCACAGTCTGCCTCAATCAGGGGGCAGTTAATCAGGAGGCTTGAAACATACTGGGAGACAATCCCTCTGAGCCGGGCCTTTCCTCCTTTGATGCGTCCTTTGACCACGACCGGAGGTAATCCATTATTCCGGGTAGAACAGACCTCGGCTCCAAGGTCTCGCAGGGCCTCGATCAGCGGTTGAACAGGACGTCGAACGATCTGCTCGTCACCCGTCAGCACGGTTATGCCGTTAACCAGACCGGCTGCTCCCATGAAGAAATTGAGAGTTGTTCCGGAGTTTTTCACATCCACAACATTCTCAGGAACCTGTGGCACTCCGCGAACCCCTTCCACTTCCCAGGAGTCTCCGAGATCAATCTTGGCTCCAAACAAACGACCAGCTCCGACTGCTGCGAGACAGTCCGAAGAGACCAGAGGGTGACGGATGATTGACTTTCCACGGGCGAGACTGGATAGAGTGACCGCCCGGATAGTGTGCGATTTACTTGCAGGGATCAAGACTTCCCCTTGAAGGGTTGATTTCTCGCTGCTGATCTTCACTTATTGCTCCTTGAATTCGGCATTAAATCTTAGTCCTCCGGATGATGTGGGGTTTTATTTTTCATTCTTACTGTTTCATTAAGAATTTATCAAGACCAGTTAGCCAGAAAATAACCCCCAAATTCTCCCCAAGCCCCCTGAAGCTGTGAAAAAATTGAATTTCAGCCCCGCTTCTAGCGGGGTGAAAACCGGGGTCCAGTCAGTTCATAATACCCTGAAAACAATGGATTCTGGCTGGAGTTTACCCCGTACTTGATACGTGACCGGAATGACGTGAAAGGGAAGCAAATCGATTTTTTCACAACTCCTCTGTGTCAAAGAGGGGACGGGATTTTTACGGTCCGAGGGTGTCCCTCGGGCATGTGAGACCTTTGGAGCTAGTTCATTATAGTGAACTATTTTTTTGCCTTGTAATTATTTATTCGTCCATTTTTGATGGATATATTGACAATACAGTTATATATGTTATTATTTCGCTATATTTTATCGTTCATTATATGGAACACTTAACAATTACTTAAGCACAAAATATTTTATCCAAACATCGGATGGAGTGCAACAGGAGGACCTTATGATCAATGCCGTTTCTGTTCTCCCTGACCTTTGTACAGGCTGCCAGTCCTGTGAAATGGTCTGCAGTCTCTCCCATGAGGGAGCTTCATGCCCTTCCCTCTCCCGGATTCAAGTAAAGAAATGGGGCGAGATCGCTGTTTTTATGCCCATCGTATGCCAGCATTGCACCGATGCGCCCTGCATGACCATCTGTCCAACCCGGGCGCGGAAGCGCATCCTTGAAACCCAGGCTGTTGTTACGGATCCCCTCTGGTGTGTCGGTTGTAAATCCTGCATCTATGCGTGCCCTTTTGGCGCACCGGTGATCCACCCTGTATCGCGAAAAACGATGACCTGTGACCTCTGCGACGGAAAACCTCTCTGTGTCGATGCTTGTACCGTTGGGGCCCTATCCTTAGCCTCGGACGGAAAGATCTCTTTCGAGAGAAAAAAGTCATTTGCCCAAAAGGTTGTCCAAGCCTTTGGACGGGCGGGATGAGCAGGAGATGGAAGCTCGGATGAAAATTTGGACAGGAAAGAGACTCTTCGTTGATCTCGGCATTCACAGGGCCTGGACAGAAGAGATTCCCGAAGAAGATTTGGAAAAATATATCGGCGGCAGAGGCCTCAATGGAAAATTTTTCCTCGATTACATGATCTCAAGGGTCGCTCCCTCCTCTCATGAAGATCCGATCGTATTTGGCGTTGGGCCTTTGGCAGGAACCTTCGCTCCATGCTCCGGATGGACCAGCATTTCCGCATTCTCTCCCCTCTCTCGATACAAAAGGTATGCCCATACAAGTCTCCCCGGGCATTGGGGGCCTCAACTGAAGTTTGCCGGTTTCGATCAGTTGATTGTCAAGGGAAAAGCTGAAAAACCTGTCTACCTCTCTATTGAGGGAGAGAAGGTTAGTATTGAAGAGGCAAAGCACCTCTGGGGAAAAGATACGGTTGAAACCACGGTTGCCATTCAGGAAGATAAGAAAGACCGTGATATCGAAGTCCTCTGTATCGGGCCTGCTGGCGAAAACCTGGTTTACTTTGCAAATGTGACCAACCGTTTCTCTTGGACGGGAGATCACGTCAGTTTAGGATATCTCTTTGGATCGAAGAATCTAAAAGCCATTGCCGTGCATGGAAATTCTCCGGTCAGCCTTAATGATCCTGATCGTTTCCTCCAGATATGCCTCTCTTTAAGAGAACAGATTCAACGCGACCCTTGCGGGATGAGACTCAAAGAAGAAGGCCCATTTTTAGTCCTGAAACAGAATGGCATTAGATTTGGAGTTAGGAACTACAGCGAGGCCAGCCAACCTGACACAGCGGAAAGATGGAAAGCAGCCTATTTCACAAACCATTTCTATGGCAAAGAGGGTTGCTTCTCTTGTCCGATTCATTGCGGCCGGATCTCGGAAGTGAATGGAAACTATTTTGGGGGGGTCCATTTTGAGAGCGCCTGGAGCCTGGGGCCCCATATTGGGATAGAGGATTGGGAAAAGACGATGCTGCTTCATCGTATTTCCCAGTTGCAGGGGTTTGATCCATGTTCAATGGGTTCTCTCATCGCATGGGCCATGGATTGCTACGAAAAAGGAATCCTCTCAGCACAGGAATTAGGATTGATCACTTGTCAATGGGGGGATGAAAAGGCAGCGCTTCAGTTGATCGAATGGATTGCTGAAAAAAAAGAAGCCGGTGAAGTTCTCTGCCAGGGGAGCTTTCTGGCAGCAAAATCTCTTGGAAAGGGATCGGAACAGGTTCCTCATTTTTGGGGAATGGATCTTCCCGCGAGAGATCCCCGTTCCTCAATGGAGTATGCCCTGAGCCGTGCCTTATTTCCAATGGAATGGGACTACCTCCAGAGTTTGACCAACCCTGTTCCGGTCGCTACTTCTTCCACAAATCCTCAGATGCATCAAACCAGCGGGATGCTAAAAAGGACGTTGGATCTCGAGAAACGAAGGGTCCTGGCCGACCTGAACTCCCTGTGTCCCCTGGTCGTTGCTCGATTTCCTCTGCTGTCGGATTCTGACGTTGAAGAGCTGTTCTCTGCAATGACAGGGAAAGAAAGCGATGGCCGGACAATGATGGAAGCGGTCCAGAGAACTTTGTGGGTTGAAAAGCTTCTTTGTCGGCAATTTACTCCAGAGGAGTTAGAGGTGGATCCTCTTCCCCTTCGGTTCTTTAATGATCCAATGGAAAAAACCCTTGTGGGAAAAGAGATCGCCGATTATGAGATCCTGAAGGAATTCGGTTCCTTGTAGAAAAAGGAGGCCCTCTCAATGATCACAGCCTTTACAAACCCCCTCCCGAAATTACCCTATTTCAGGCTGCTGGAACACCAGAAGAAAACGAAACTGAATTCTTATCAGCCCGATTTTCCCCTGATTCTCTTCATCTTTTTCTCAAGGGTGGCGGCAGGGCTTTCCCTGGTCTCCGTGTTCTTTCCAGGAACGGTTCTATGGTCAGGAGTCTCTTTCGGTTGTATGGTGCTGGCCACTTTTGCTTCCATTGCCCATCTCAGCGTTCCCCAGCGATTTCTCACCATGATCATCAACAGCCGATCCTATCTGGTATGGGAAATTCGTCTTGCAGGAGCGCTGGCAACCTTTCTCGGACTTCAATTCCTATCGTGGTTTGGCTGGTTTCACGGATACTATCCCTATTTCCCCTGGATCAATTTTGGACTTTCCATCCTCTTTCTGATCTCAACCGGCTGGGCTTATCGCTTTGAGACGCATCCGGCCTGGAAAACCTCCCTTCTCCCCCTGTTCTATCTTGCCTCAGCATCGGTCATTGGCCTTGGCCTCCGATCGATCGAATATCCTTTTGCGGAGGTACCCTTCTTCTTTGCTGCCCTCATTCTTGTCAAAGGATTCCTCCTGGTCTTATACCGAAATCACCTCAAAATAACTTCTCCAACCTCTTTGAGAAAGATTGTCTTTGATAAGGAGAGATGGATTTTTCTGGGCTTCCTCTGGACCGACCTCTTCTTGCCTGCTCTTACAACGTTTGCCCTATTGATCGAAGGAGAGATCGTCCTCTTTCATTGTCTCCTGACCACGAGTTGTCTCGTGGGACTCTTCTTAGAACGGATCCTGTTTTTCTGGGTTGAAAGACCTGTGTTCTTCCTCTCCTTCATTGCAAATCCAGACCTCCATGCGAAATATCCTTATTGGATCAGAGGGTAACTCAAACGCATTAGTCCGTTTCTGCAACTGTGAGGTAACCTTACACGGTGAGTCCGCCGTTGCGGGCTGTTTGAAGGGAATGATTGATTTCATGAGCCGTTTTCTGAATCTCGGAGAGAACCATTTCCATTTTCTTATCGTCAAGGGTCGAAGTGAACCCTACGATCCAGATGGCTGCAGGAGGAAGCGAGACTGATTTAACGGGTGCGGCAACCGCTCTCACCCCTAAAATATACTCCTCATCGTCAACAGCGTATCCCTTATCTCTTGTTTCCCCCACTTCTTTGACAAATTGTTTCGGGTCGAGCACAGATTTTGAAGTGTAACGGAGCAGACCCATTCTTTGAACGATTTCTTTTGTCTTCTCCTTTTCCAACTGAGCAAGCAAGACCCGGCCAGTGGCTCCAACCAACAAAGGAAGTCTTGTTCCTGGAGGGGAGGTAATCTTCATATCATTCGGAGATTCCACGACGTCCAGAATGGTCACATGATCTCCGTTCAAAACACCCAGAAAGACGGCCTCTCCGACTTTCTCCATCAGTTTCTCCATCGGCTTCCTGGCCACATCCTTCAGCCCGATCCTCACATAGGCGCTTCTGCAGAGTTCCAACAGGCTGTAACCTACGGTATAGCGTTTATGAGAGGGGTGACGGACCAGAATGCCGAGCTCCTCTAAGGCGGACGTGATGCCGTGGACTGTGCTCTTTCCGATCTTGAGTTGTTTCGAGAGCTCGCTTATGCCCATGCCGTTTGAAGCGTCCGAGATCGCATTAAGAATCCGGAAAGCCTTCTTGACCGAAGGCGCTGAGTAAGTGATTTTCTTCATGCGTTCACCAGGTTGAACTTTTAGAGAGGATAGCAGATTTCAGTCACTCTTGTCAATAATATTCTCCTTAGTGTTTCCAAAATTCTTGACAAATTGGCTGTATATGATATGATAAGCCGAATTTTGACTTGTTCACTGTAAAGAACTTCCGTCTCTGTTGGGATGTATCTGAAAAAACTTATTTCAATCTGGAGATACCGGGATGAGGGAATGAGGAGAGAATCGATTCATCCGATAAGAAATGTGAGGTACCTTAGGCCTCAAAAAGAATGGAAGGAGATTATTGCCATCTACCTCTACCTGGCGGGCATGGGAGCCGGTTCTTTTGTTATCGGTACCCTGATCACTTGGCTGGGTGTGAAACTGAATCCTCCATTCCTTCCTTCCATCGATCTTTTTGGTTATACCCTGAGCCTTTCAAAGGTCCCGATCTTGTGGGGACCTATCATGGTCTCTATCGGCGCCCCTTTTCTTATCTTAGATCTCGGAATCAAATGGAGATTCATGTATGCCTGCCTGAACCCGAGAACCTCCTGGGTGGCCCGCGGATTTATTATCCTCTCCATCTTCATTGTTTTCGGTCTGGTTCTCCTTGCTAAATCCGTTCTGCCTTTTGAATGGCTCCACGCAGAATCACCTTTCTGGAGGATCCTGGAGGTCTTTGCCTTCGCCTTTGCCATTGGGACTGCTATTTACACCGGGATTCTCTTAAAAGCAACCAGATCAATCCCTTTATGGAATACCTCTCTTCTTCCCCTTCTTTTTCTTGTGTCCGCCCTTTCCACCGGATCAATGGCTATTATCCTTTCCGGTCTGGGAACAGGACTTTTTTCCTATGACAGCGGACCCTTGAAGGCCCTAATGCAGGTCGAACAGATCCTTGTGGTCGTTGAAGGGATCGTTCTTTATCTTTTCCTCTCCCGCAGAAGCAGGGCCGCGGAACAGGGAAGAGATTCTGTCCGCCTTCTTTTATTCGGTGAGATGAGACTGATCTTCTGGGGAGGAATTGTCTTGCTGGGTTTCATCTTTCCCGTCATCCTCGAGAATATCGCCTCGCTCTTCCCCGGAAATGTGGTGTTAATCTTTGCCGCCGGCGTCCTCCTCCTTTGCGGCGGCTTTTTCCTCCGTTTGGGCGTCCTTCATGCCGGGATCAAGGATCAGATTCCGATGCATCGATTGATGGAAATCCAATATGATCTCATGGCTGAGAAAACGAAGGTCTTGGCAAGGGAAAGAGTGAAGAATCCAAAGACATTGGAAATGCAGTAACTTATTGAATCCGATTTGACTCAAGCCTATCCGAATTCCGTGAGGGCGTGAGGCATGAGTCGCAAGAGGGTTTACCCCTTACCCCTGACGCCTTACTCCTTGCGTATAGGGATTTCGATATTCGAATTTCTGATTTTTGATTCAAGAGGGAGGACGGGTATGGAGGAAAAGGTTTTGGTCGTCGATCAGCAAAAGTGTACAGGCTGCCGTCAATGCGAGATGGTGTGCTCGGTGTTTCATACAGGGTCAAGTAATCCCAGCCGCTCCCGGATCAAAGTGATCAAATGGGAGGATGTGGGGTTATACCTCCCCATGGCTTGCAATCACTGTGAAAAAGCCTATTGCACCGAGGTATGTCCAACCAAGGCTTGCCACAGGGATCCTGATAACAATAACAGGGTGATCATCGACAAAAATCTTTGCATCGGATGCAGGACTTGCATCATCGCATGCCCCTTCGGTCATCCCTTCTTCGATGTGAAGGATAGGGTCACGGTTAAATGTGATTTCTGTGACGGCGATCCCCAGTGTGTCTCATTCTGTTATGCCAAGGCCATCACCTTTGTGGACGCGGATAGTTCAAACATCGCCAAAAAACGGGAATTCGCCAATAAGTTTCTCGACATCACAAAGCAGGTAAGGTAGAGGTATAGCGCAGAGAGAACCGGGTTTCTAACTTTGTGTTTGGGCCAGTTTTTTTGCCATGCGCTTTGCTGGTTGCGGTCTGGGTAAATAAGGGGATTCACTGTGAAGATTAATGTCGAGTTTCTCGGTTTTCCCATGGTTTCAGATGTCATTGGAAAGAAAAAACTGGAATTGAACATTTCTGGGAATACCGTAAGAGATGTGATTAGTGAATTAATGAGACTTTACGGGAAGAAGGTAAGAGAGGCCTTTTATGATGAAAAGGGAAATTTTGATGTGACCGTTCAGATTACCCTGAATGGAAAAATTTTTATTTCTGCCGATAAACACCGTACCCCATTGAACGAAGGGGATACCTTAATCTTTATGCTATTGCTGGCCGGTGGCTAACTCATCAAGCACCGCTTCGCCTGGATGTTCACGATGGTGAACATAAATTGTAAGCTAAAATATGTTAAGTAAAATTTAACCTAATTCTTACAAAATATTACTTGTAATTGAAAATTATTACCATCTCTTAACACAAAATAAATTATAATAATATCAATATGTTATGATAAGACAATTTGTTCTTGACAAAGAAACGAATGTGGTTTATTAATATTCAGGCTCGTTCTTTTAAGCGTGCTTTTTGGTTCACTATGGTGAACACAAATAGAACTTGTATGCATTTAACACTTTCAT
>DATIGG010000378.1:0-2942 GCA_035454825.1 Thermodesulfobacteriota bacterium
AAAAGAGGTTTCCCTTCTTCTCATCAATCAGGAGAAGGGATCCTGTTTCCGCCTTCATGAGTTGGGTGGCAGCTTCGATGGCCCTTTTTCGGACCTCTCGTTGTTCCAGGGTCGAGTTGAGGATTTGGCCTAAATGTGAGAGAAGCGCAAGCCGCTCAACCCTGTCTTCGATCCTCTTCAGCTTAACCATCCACTCATCCAGATCGATCTTCATTGTCGCTTCACCTCTTTCAATCCTCCTTGACTGGGGGTTAACCAATTTTATTTTCATTGTCAACCCTCCAGGAATACGGTTCAATCGATTTTGAACCATTTCTTGATCTTCTCCCGCCAGATCACCACCCGTTCATGATGATGCGGATAACGCTCCCTAAGGTGATTCAAGAGACGCTGAATCGTCCTGCTTCTCGATGAGAGGATGCCCAATCCAATCATGATGAAAAGTATTCCCTGAAGGACAGGAAGAAAAAGTCCGACGATTCCAATCAACAGGAAGGTCCAGCCGATCAGAAGAATTCCGATTTTTTTAAATTTCTCCATCGCGTTCCTCCAGGGGTCCCTCTCGCCTGTATAAAGATTAGGTCATGACGGAGCGTCAGCCACAAACAATGAAAATTGGCAAGTATTCTCTCCTCTTCCCTTCCTAATTAGAGTCTGTTTATAAACTCTATCGGTTCGTCATGCCGGACTTGAGGAGCCTGCCCCGTACTTGATACCGGGGCATCCAGAGACCCTTGAAAACACTGGATTTCCCGACCCATCAAAATTGATCATAGGTCGGGGAATGACGATTTTTTATGAAAACCGCAATCTATCGACAGACCCTAATTAAAGCTTGGGTGTAAAACATTCAAAAAGAACGTTCAAGTCAACCGTAAAATATATTGCTCTCTAACAGCCAAGAGGGCATAATAGAAACGCTGAATATTTTTAACGTTTTCCCGTCTAAAAGGTTAAAAGCCAGTGGAGCACGATGAGGCGGAATTAATCTCCCGTTGCCAACAGGGCGATCAAGAGGCCCTCAAGGAGATCTTTGATCGACATCATAAGAAGATTTACCGGGTTGCTTACGGCGTGGTAAGGCATAGAGAGGATGCTCTTGATATTGTTCAGGAAGTCTTTATCAAGCTCTTTCGCTCCATCAAGAATTTTAAGGGGGAATCCCGTTTTTCAACCTATCTATACCGCATGGCGATCAACACGGCTATTGACCATCTTCGAAAGACGGGAAAATCCCATACCTCAAGCCTTGACCAGGAAGAGGGGTTCCAGCCTGCTGAAGAACCTGAAAAGAGACCGGATCGGATCTTTTTCTATAAGGAGTTGGAAGGGAAGGTGAATGAAGCCTTGGATAAACTTCCAGTGGACCAGAGAACGGCAATCGTCTTAAGGGAAGTCGAAGGCTTATCTTACCAGGAAATAGCCGAGACGATGAAGTCCTCAGCCGGGACGGTCATGTCTCGCCTTCACTATGGTAGAAAGAGGATGCAAGAGTTATTAAAGGACTATCTCAGGGAGGAAGCAGGGAAATGAAAGATTCCTGTTCTTCGATTTCAGAACTTCTTGAAAGGTATTTTGACCAGGAGGTCACCAGCGAAGAGAGATCCCGGGTTGAGGGCCACCTTGCTGATTGTCAAACCTGTCAGGCTGCCTTGACTGCGATGGAAGGGCTTAGATACTTGATTAAAGCTCCTGTCGATGAGGCTAACCAAGAAGAGAGCTTCCCTTGGGTATGGCAAAAGATCGAAAGGGAAATTCAACCTGAAGAAAAGCCTGCTTGGAGGGAAACAATCAGGCGGTGGATTGACGTTACTCCAATACTCAGGAAGAGAGTCTGGGTTCCTGCGGCGGCTGTGGTCACTGCTATTTTTCTGGCCCTCGCTCCATCCTTCTTTCAGAAACTCCCTTCCTCTCCTGACTCATCTGTTGTAGAATATGTGGAAAGCCAGAACTACAATGTGATGGTCTATGAATCAGAGAAAGAGAATGTAACAGTCATTTGGCTCTTTGAAGGCCCACAGAAGGAGGGTTGATTTACATCTTGAAAAGAATTTTCTCTTTCTTTCTTTCCGCACTCTTTCTTTTCCTACTTTCCACACCGATGGCCTTTGCCCAGGTAGAGACCCGGGTCAGAATCGTTGAAGCCTCAAATGTCGGGATCCTCGTTGATCCTGCCCTGACGGATGTCCACAGCCAATTAGGTTCTCTTTTCAATTTCACCTCCTATCGCCTTCTGAAAGACATACACCTGAGCCTCGTTGGCAACCGGCCGGTTGATATCTTTGTTCATCCGGGAAGGTCCATGGAAATCACCCTTGTTGGAGAATATAGAAACTTGGTTGAACTCCGCATCAGGGTCAAACGGGACGGCCTGCCCATTCTCAATACTCACGTGAGACTCTCGCGGGGAAGGACCATCCTCATCGGAGGTCCAAGACACGGGGAAGGCACGATCATTTTTGCCGTCTCCGCCCGCTTTTAATCCTCATGGATTTGTTCAAAGTCCAGCAACTGCCTCTTCACCTTGATCCCGTGTCCAAATCCTCCGAGACCACCGTTGCTTTCAATAACCCGGTGGCAGGGAAGGATGATAGGTATGCGATTCGACCCATTCGCATTTCCCACAGCCCGAAAGGCCTTCGGGTGACCAATGTTTTTTGCGATCTCCTGATAGGATTTGGTTTTCCCATAAGGGATTTTTGCCAATGTTGACCAAACCTTCTTCTGGAAGGGAGTCCCTCGAAGGTCCAGGGGGCAATCAAAACGTTTCAATTTTCCCTTGAGATAGTCTTCTAATTGAGAAAGGACCAACTTGTTTTTTCGATCATCCTTGACGATCTCACCCGGAAACAGCCTCCTCAATTCCTTCAGAAATGTCCTCTCAGAAGTAAGAAAGTCGACCATGCACACTCCTTTTGAGGTGGATGCCACAAAGACCAGAT
>DATIGG010000379.1:0-3601 GCA_035454825.1 Thermodesulfobacteriota bacterium
TCTCACCCGGCTCATTGACGGGCGCGACATATCCCGCAGAAGTCCCGATCTGAAGGGATGTCTTGCCATAACGCTTCTTAATCGTATCCCCCAGTCTCGAAAAGATTTCTACGCCCATTCTCAAGGCCTCGGAGTAAGCCCCTGCTGTTGTCGGAATGAGAAGATATTCCTGGAACTCCGATCGGGTCTCAGAGGCTCCTTTCCCATTGATCATGTTGAACATGGGCACAGGTAATCGATAATCCTTTTTTCCTCCCAGGTATCGAAAGAGAGGCAGCCGCAGGGAGCTGGCCGCTGCCCGGGCCACGGCGATGGAGGCACTGTAGATGGCATTGGCTCCCAACCGCGACTTATCAGGAGTCCCGTCAAGATCGATCATGAGTCGGTCAATCCCCGCCTGGTCGAAAACCGATCTTCCGATAAGTGCAGGGCTAATGACCTCATTCACATGGGCCACGGCCTTCCGGACCCCCAGGCCTCCGTAACGGGGTCCGCCGTCACGTACGACAAAGGCCTCATGTTTTCCCACTGAAGTCCCGCAGGGAGAAGCGCCCCGGCCCATCGATCCGTCCGTGGTCCAGACATCCGCCTCCACCATAGGCCGGGCCTTGCTGTCAAGGATCTCGCGAGCCTTCATTGCCGATATCTTAACACTGTCCATTCTTGTCTCCGACATAAATCACATTCAGGTCACAAACATTCGTTCCCGTATTCCCTGTTATGATTTCATCACCAACGGCTCTGAGAAGGTTCAGGCTATCATGGTTCTTCAAGCTTTCATAAACATCCAGCCTTTTCTTCCGGGCCCGCTCCACAGTGCTTCCGTCTCCAATGCCCCCCGCGATTTCAGTGGGACCGTCAGTGCCATCCGTATCGATGGCACCGATACAGAAACCGCTCCGGCCGTCCACTTCCATGGCAAAACCGAGAGCAAGCTCCTGGGAAGGACCGCCAAGTCCTGAAACTCCCTCTATCTTTGTGGTCGTCTCCCCTCCGGCAATCAGTATGCAAGGCGGAGAAAGGGGGCGATGATTCAATGAAATCTCTTTGGCCACCGCGGCAAGAAAGATTCCTGCCTCCCTGCTCTCGCCTTCGAGAAGTGTCGTCAGCACCAATCCATTTACGCCCATCCCTTCCGCAGCCCGCATGGATGCCTCACAGGCATCTGCCGGCCTCTCGATCACAAAATGATGAATCAAACTGGAAAAGGACTTCGGCGTCTCTTTTGCATCCCGGTCGTCCAAAAGATATTCTGAAATTGAGCGGGGTATCCGGGAAGAGAGATCGTACTTCCGGATGACTTCTCTCGCATCCTCAAGCGTGGTGTTATCAGGAGCCACTGGGGTCCCCAAAAAAGGAACCGGCTCTGCGGGATCGGCAGTGGGCTTCTTTCCAACGCCGTCAGAGATGATGAGGTTGATCATCTCTGCCCCTTTTGCCTCAATCTTCTGGGCCAGGCGACCACCATTGGTCGCGGAGATATGGCGCCGGACCGCATTGATCTCGAGAATCCGGGCGCCGCTCTTTAGAAGCTCCTCGGTCACTTTTGTCTCTTCTTCCACCGTAACCCCTGGAAGAGGACAATTCATCAAAGCAGAGCTGCCGCCACTGATCAACCCTACGAAAAGATCGTCAGATCCTGCCTCTTCCGCGATCTGCAGGATACGCTCGGCCCCCATGAATCCTTTTTCGTTCGGAAGAGGATGTCCTCCCTCCATCAACTCAATACGGCGGAGGCCGTCCGAATCTTCGAGACGTTTTACAATCACGAGCCCGTCGGAAATCCAGTTTCCCAGCACATCTTCCACGGCCCGGGCCATCGCATTACAGGCTTTCCCTGCTCCCACCACGAAGATCCGTTTCTTCTTTTTTAAATCCCAGCCGCAATCTCCGATCCGAAGGATAGAACCTTCCATCTGCAAAAGTTTTTGAATCAACGGGTATGAATCCAAACGCTGGAGGGAATTCTCAAGAATCCCCAGAACCACCTTCCTGCTCTCCACGTCACCCCTTGAAATTAATCTGTCATAGTTCTTTATCTTCAACGTGAACAAGCAACCTTACTTTCCCCCTCACCCCACCCCTTCCCCTCCGAGGGGGGAGGGGTGGGTGGGGGAGGACTAAACCACATACTTCTCTATCATTTTTTCGTTTACCTGGACGCCCAGCCCCGGGCTTTCGGGCACGGAGACATAACCCTCCCGGTCGATCCATATCTTCGATTCCACGATTCCGCCGAGCTGCTGGAAGGACTCGATCGTCCGCTTCATCGGCTCATACATCACTTCCAGCCAAGTCGGCCCAGGAAAAGTGGAGCATAGATGAAGGACAGCCGCCAGGCCGATGCCGCTCATGCTGTGATGGGGAACAAACTGCCTCTTATAAATCTCCGCCATGGCCGCGATCTTCCGGAGTTGTGAGACCCCTTCCGACATGGCAGCGTCAGGCTGAATGATATCGTAAACGCCTCGCTCGATCAGCCAACGGAATTCGTGAAGGCCCTGGTTCTTTTCGCCTCCGGAGATGTAGATTTCCGTGGCCTCTCGTAGCCGGATAAGATTGTCGAAATCATACCGTGAGAGAGGTTCCTCAAGCCATAATACGTTTCGGTCCTCCAATTCACGCGCCATTCGGAGGGCCCTCTGATAGTCCCAGATAACGCCCTTCCCCGGAGAGGGGAGATTGGTGGCCTGATTGGCATCCACCATAAAAGTCATCTTCTCATGAGTGGCCTTCAGGCAGGCATCCACAATGGCCAGGTCGTCTCTCATCTCCTCGTTGTGAAGTCTCAGCTTCATCGCCTTAAACCCGAGGGACTGATAATGGAGGGCAAGTGAGGCCCGGTCCTCCGGGGTCCCCACCTCAACTGCACTTGCATAGGCAGGAATTTTATCGTGATAATATCCCCAGAGCCGGTAAAGGGGAAGATTCGCGACCTTGCCGATAATGTCCCAGAGGGCCATGTCGATGCACCAGACGCCACTGCCCGCATGGCGGTAAACCCGGGCAAGCTCTTCAGTTGCGAACGGGTCCTTTCCAAGCAGATAGGGTTTGACCTGCGTAAGAATTGTCCCGGCAGAGTGGCCACTCGTCCCGCCATACCCTTTGATCCCTTCATCGGTAAGGATACGGACAAGCGTGAAGTTATGAGTAGTTGCAACGAGACCGGGCTGCCAGGCAGGCCTCACCTCTCCTGGATAAGGGATGGTTAAATTATTTGCCATGACATCAACAATCTTCATTTAAGTCACTCCCTTGATCAGATCAGAAAATAAAAGTGTCAGTGTGAGTGTCAGTCCTAAAATTTCATCGCCTTGTCCCATGGGTGACAAAATCCACAATCTGATCACGGTTAAGACCCTCCATGCCTAGGTCTTTCAACGTGATCCCATTCGCCCGGTAATCGAAATCTGTGAATATCCCAAGAATTTCGATGATCGCTTTTGTAACCGGAACTTTTACCCCAACGACCTCCGCCAACTGTTCCATAGGGACAAAGAAATAGCAAAGGTCTTCTCTCAGCACGCGCCGATTGCCTGCATCATTGCCCCATCGTTTGACATGATCACAGGTTACGTTTCCATAGATCTCATAGATATTC
>DATIGG010000380.1:0-4571 GCA_035454825.1 Thermodesulfobacteriota bacterium
AATCTGGCTCCGTGGCAGATCTCGCTCCATTGTGTTATAAAAGTAAGTAACGATTTAAATTTTTCGGAACCCGCAAATCTTATCTGGAAATCCAAGAAGAAAAATCTTTGAGGAAAGAATGATAAGGAACCAAAGAGCGAAAACTCCTTGGAAAGCGGGCTTCGAAAAAAGCAGAACCCGCCAAGAGTGGCTCTTTCTCTTTGACGGGTTTTTCATTTTATGGTTAATATTGTCCTCATGCGCATTCTAAGAGCTGGCATAATTTATTTCGTACTCGTGTTCGGAGCGGGCCTCGTGCTTGGACCCATCCGCATATGGTGGATCGTTCCGCGTTTGGGCACGAGAATGGCTGAGCTGATAGAAGCGCCCATCATGCTCGTTATTACCATTTTCGGGGCGCGGTGGATCGTCGATCGTCTCACTTTACCGTCCACAGTGTCCAGCCGACTTGGAATGGGTTGCATCGCACTTAGCCTCATGCTGGTCGCGGAATTTGCGCTTGTGCTCTGGCTTCGGGGTCGATCAATTACCGAGTACCTTGCCAGCCGGGACCCTGTCGCGGGAACGGTCTACTACGTGATGCTTGGGGTGTTCGCAATCATGCCGCTTCTCGTGGCCCGGAGATGAGCAGTCTTTCCGTTCTGGCCCCGACGAAGCATCCAGGGAGCGACCAATGAAAAAATCCATTATCATCATCGGCGCGGGAATGGGTGGCCTCTCAGCAGGGTGCTACGGCCAGATGAATGGTTATGACACCCAAATCTTCGAAATGCATTCGTTACCAGGTGGCCAATGCGCTTCATGGAAACGGAAGGGGTACACCTTCGATGCCTGCATCCATCACCTGTTCGGTTGCTCCCCAAGCTCAAAGATATACCAGCTCTGGAATGAGCTTGGCGCAATGCCGCGTGAGCTGGTTCAGCCTTTAGAATGTACCAGCGTTCTTTCCCCTGATGGCAGGCTATTCATAGACTATTATGATCTGGACTGGCTGGAGGAGCACCTCAATCGACTCTCTCCAGTAGATTCAAAGGCGATTCAGGAATACGTTCGCGCCATAAAGGGCTTTACAAAAGGGGACCTCCTGGGGGAAATGATGCTCGGCTCCGCATGGAGCATCATCAAAACTCTTCCATCCGTCCCTACCTCCATGAAATGGTTCAGAATGACGATGCACAAGTTTGCCGGGCGATTCTTCGATCCTTTCCTGAGAAGGGCTTTTTCACTTCTGGTCTATTCCATGCCTTCCATACCAGTGGCGCCGCATCTCATGAGGCATGCTTATGGGATCAGCAAAGCCCTGCAGTGGCCTGTTGGGGGAGCGTTTGAATTTGCCAGGTCCATAGAGAAGCGATACAGCGATCTCGGCGGGAAGATCCACTATCACCAAAAGGTTGAAAAGGTACTGGTGGAAAATGATAAAGCCGTGGGTATTAAGGTGGCAGACGGAACCGAGCACCGGGCGGATATTGTCATCTCAAACGGTGACGGACGCAGGACGGTCATGGAAATGCTCGGAGGCAAGTATATCAATGAAAGGATCCGGAGTTATTGTGGGGAACCGCCGGATGAGACCAACTGGGCGGTACACGTCTTTCTGGGAGTCAACAGGGATCTCTCCGGGGAACCTTCCGCAATGGTCATGCTCCTGGATCAACCGGTAACCCTTGCGGACCATAAGAATGACAGCCTGGAAATGCAAATATACGGTTTCGATAGGACGATGGCTCCCGAAGGAAAGGGAGTGATTAAGGTCGAACTGGTTTCCAGTTATTCTTACTGGAGACAACTTTATGCCGATAAACAAAGATACGAAGAGGAAAAGCAGAAGGTCGCCGGTCAGGTCATTGATATCCTGGAAAACCATTTTCATGGAATAAGGAGCCAGGTCGAGGTCATCGACGTGCCTACCTTGATGACCTGGGAACGCTTCATGGGAGGCACCCACGGCTTTAACAATATGCCGAATAAGAAACCCGGTTTTGTCACAAGCATGCGGGGCAGGGGAGGGGTGCCGACCCTTCCGGGCCTCGCTGATTTCTACTTCGTTGGGGTATGGGCGAGCATGTCACCCTCGCTGTTTGGCAATGCCCTTTCCGGAAGAAAGGTCATTCAAGCGCTTTGTAAGAAGGATGGGAGAAGATTCCTGGCGGCGGAGTTTGCAAAGATATGAAAGCGGCGAGAATAAATTTTGGTGGGTTAATCGGCGGCAGGAGAGTTTATACATTTAAGGCTCTTCTGCAACCATTCTGCAAAAGCTTTTTTTGACCTATGTTATTGAAATTATTGGTGGCGGTGCAGGGATTTGAACCCCGGACACTGCGGATATGAGCCGCATGCTCTGACCGACTGAGCTACACCGCCAAACCCATCAAATTTTACTGAATCCTGGGGAATTGTCAACTCATATATTCTGCTCAAATATTCTGCATCAAGAAATCCTTCATGCCATTGCATCCTTACTCTGAGAAACTCTTCAAGTGAGAGCGTATAGGGCCAGGAGGTCGAAGGGTTGACTCCTTCGTCTTGATTTGGTTAAGTATTCTCTAAAATCAAAGCGGAGGGTTTAGATAACTATGATCACAAATGTAAGTCATATCGGAGTCATGGTGAAGGATCTTGAACAGGCCATTGAATCATACACCCATGGACTGGGGGTTGTTCTCGAAAAGAGAATGGAAAATCCGGATCTGAAGTTGAGAATCGGGATTTTAAGAATCGGATCCCTGGAAATTGAGCTGCTTGAGTTTAAAGATCCTGAACTCCCTATCCCTAAAGCAATCCGTGCAAATAAGGCTGGCCTCAGCCATCTCTGCTTCGAGGTTACCCATCTTGATCAAACGATCAAAGAACTGGAGGCGAAAGGATTTCAACTGCTCGAGGGATTTCCCAGACAGGGCGCTCATGGAAGGATTGCCTTTATGAGTCCTCCCCACGCCCCCGAAGAAAGAATAGAGCTGTTGGAGGTGGAAGAGTGATTGGAATAAGATGTCGGGTTGATTATGGCCGGACTAATAACATTTTAATCCAGAGTGAGAGATAGGTTAGAATTTCGTTGTGAGCAAAATCAGGGTCTCCCCAATTATCTTCCTTTTTCTACTTCTCAACTTATCTCTGATTATTTCTACTCAGGCCCAAAACTCCATGCCAAATTTTCAATACGATATCCGTTCCCATTCGCTCAGTATCGAAATTCAACCGGCCGGGCATTTCATCCGGGCAGAAGATCGAATCGAAGTCCATTTGAAAGCGAAAAAGCAGACCTCTCTCTCTTTTCTTCTTCATCCCAATTTGAAAATAAAGAAGATCATAAACTTAGATAACGGAAAACCTGTCCCATGGAAGGAAACTTCCTTCTCTCGTGATGCCAAAAGGTTTGATCTTCTTCTTAAAGAGGCTCACGAATCCCTTCATTTCTCCGTTTCCTACGAAGGCCGAATCTATGATCCTGTAGTAAAGGAGAAGGCCCTCCAGTTTGTCAGGGGAGATCAGACATCAGGTCTCATTGACGAGGAAGGAGTTTATCTCTCCTCTTCTTCCCATTGGTACCCGGACCGGCCGGATTCAATGGCCACGTTTAAAGTCAACGCAAAAATTCCTGACCCCTTTCGGATTGTGACGCAGGGAGAGATCCTGGCTGAGGAGCTTAAGAATGGATCCCGGGAGTCCAGATGGTCTTATGATTTGCCCGCAGAAAGCCTGACCCTTGTCGCTGGAAAGTACTCGGTCAAAACCCGAAACGTAAATGGAATCCGTGTCTCGACCTATTTCTTCCCCCAAGAGGATCACTTTTCGGATGCATTCCTCAATGCGGCAGACGAATATCTGAGAATGTACTCCGACCTTCTTGGCCCATACCCCTTCAAGAAATTTGATATTGTTCAGAACTTTTTCTCAAGTGGTTACGGTATTCCAACCTTCACTCTTCTCAGCCCGGATGCCATCCGCCAGGGAAAGGAATTCCTCAGGCCAGGGGCCCTGGACCATGAGATCGTCCACTCCTGGTGGGGCCATGCGGTATCCTCTAAGCCGGGGACAGGAAATTGGGTGGAGGCACTGACATCCTACTGCACCAATTACTATTATAAAGAGCTGAAGATGGGTGAGGAGGGTGGACGGAAGCATCGCCAGGAGATCTTGCAGAAATATGCCATCCAGGTCCCCGAGTCCAAAGATTATCCCCTCCGGCAATTCGAAGGGAAAGAGGATGAGGTGGGGGGACAGATTGGCTACGGAAAGGGTTCCATGGTCTTCCATATGCTTCGGATGATTGTTGGGAAAAACCTCTTTTTTGAGACGTTAAGAAAATTCGCCATGCAATATAAGGGAAAACAGGCGAACTGGGAGGATCTTCAGGAGATCTTCAAAAAAAATAGCGGCCGAAATCTTGACGGATTCTTCTCCCAATGGCTGAACTGGCCAGGAGGCCCCCGATTGAAGCTGGAAAATGTGAACTCGCAGGCAATCCCCAGTGGCTACAGGATCTCAGGAGAGGTGGTTCAGGAAGGAGAGGCTTATGAACTCTCTCTTCCCATTGAAGTTGACGACGGTGCCGAAAAAAGAAACATTCT
>DATIGG010000381.1:0-5358 GCA_035454825.1 Thermodesulfobacteriota bacterium
AAAGAGGGGGAATGGATCCCCTATGAGGAGTACTGGTCGACGGGGATCTGCCTTCAATGTCCCAGCGGATGCGGCCTCCGGATCCGCTCGGTCAATCAGTGGCCAGTCAAGCTTGAAGGGATCAAGGATTACCCGATGAACCAGGGACGGCTCTGTCCAAAAGGTCAGGCCGGTCTTCAGGTCCTCTATGACCCGGACCGTATCCGCCATCCTCTGAAGAGAAAGGGTAAGAGAGGCGAAGGAAACTGGGAAAAAATCACCTGGGAAGAAGGGCTGAGCCTTGTGACAGAAAGATTGAAGTCCCTTCGCCAGCAGGGGAAGCCACAGAGCCTCATGGTATTGGGAGGACGATACCGGGGTCATATGTTTGAATTGATGGACCGCTTCTTAAAGGCCTACGGTTCGCCAAACCATCTTGGAAATCCTGCGAGGGATTCTGAAGGGATTCTTAAAGGCCATCTCTTCACCATGGGTGTGAGGGATTTTCTTGCAATCCACTGGGAGGAAACAAATTATGTTCTCTCCTTCGAAGAGAGTCTTCTGGAATCATCGAGACCCTTACTGAGAAACCTCTGGGGTTATGGTTTCTTAAGAAGAGGGAGACCCGGAATTCGGGGCAAGCTTGTTCAGATTGAACCCCGATACTCGGTGACGGCATCGAAGGCTGACCAGTGGATCTCCATCCATCCTGGAACCCATGCCGCTTTTGCCCTTGGGATGGCCCACTGGATCATCAAAGGGAAAAAATACGATCGTGACTTCATCGAACGTCACACCTTCGGGTTTGAGGACTGGAAAGAAGGCGGAAAGGCGCGAATGGGCTTTAAAACCCTCGTTCTTAACGAATACTCACCCAAACAGGTTGCCCAGATCACAGGAGTACCGGAAGAGACGATCGTTCAAATTGCACAAGAGTTTTCATCCCATCGGCCTTCGGTCGCTATTTCGGGTAGAGGGATGGCCATGCAGACCAATGGGACCTATAGTCAGATGGCAATCGATGCCCTGAACGCCCTGGTCGGTTCCATTGATGCGCGCGGCGGACTCCTTCTTCAGAGAAGGCCTCCGTTTAAACCGTGGCCTGTAATTCAGAAGGACGCCGTTGCCGAGAAGGGGCTATTGCAGCCCCGAGCCGATGGGGCTGGTAACATGCCCTTCCCTTTTGCCGAAGAACTCCCTTACACCCTCGCAGAAAAGCTTCAGAAAGGCGAACCCTACCCGATCGATACCTTATGGGTTTATTATACCAATCCCCTCTTCAACCTCCCTGAATCCGATAAACTGAAGCCGGCCTTTGAGAAAGTCCCTTTTATCGTCAGCTTTTCACCTTTTATGGATGAAACAACCTTCTTTTCCGATCTTGTGTTGCCGGATGGTACCTATCTTGAGAGATGGCAGGACGACCATGTAGAACCGGGGCTCGGATTTCCCATGCTCGGATTGAGAAGCCCTGCGATTGAACCCCCTCTTTGTGATGTCCGGAATACAGGAGATGTCATCCTTCAAATCGCAAAGGGCCTGGGAGGAGGTATTGCGAGATCTTTTCCCTGGAAGGATTTTCAGGAGGCGCTGAAGGATGCGATCAAAGGCGTCTTTCTATCTAAAAGAGGCTCGATAGAGGCGAAAGACTTTGATGAGTTCTGGCAGGCCCTGGTTGAGCAAGGCGGCTGGTGGGACCCGAGTTACCCGTTTGAGGAGTGGAGGAAGAAATTTGGGACTCCGACAGGCAAGTTTGAGTTTTTCTCCCAGACGCTTGAACGACGGTTCAAAGAGTTGGCGAAGAAGGATTCGAAAGGACTGGATCAGGTTCTCCAGGAGTTGCGGATCGAAGCGAAAGGAGACAAGGTCTTCCTCCCGCATTTTGAGAAACCCCGTTTGATTGGAAATGAGAAAGAATATCCTTTCCATCTCATCTCCTATGTCCCCATGACTGCGGCAGAGGGACGAGGGGCCAACCAGCCCTTTTTACAGGAAATCTATGGTCCCCATCTGTATGAGAGGTGGGAATCATGGGTCGAGATTAATCCAGAAACTGCTAAGAGTCTCGGAATTAAAGACGGAGAGATCGTATGGGTGGAGTCACACACAGGAAAGGTGAAGGCAAAGGCGAGGCTCTTTCCAGGAACGCACCCGAAATCGGTTCATGTCCCTTATGGTCAAGGCCATAAGGCCTATGGCCGCTGGGCGAAAGGAAGGGGCATCAATCCCATCGAGCTCCTGGGCAGGAAGTACGACCATCTCGGTGGGTTTGCCTCTTATTATTCGACAAGAGTCAAGGTGTATAGAGCATAGTGAACCAGGTGAATAGATAGGGTGATAGGGTGATAAGGAGATGGGGACTATGTACCGTTGGGGAATGGCGATTGATCTTGATCGCTGCACGGCCTGTCAGGCCTGTGTGGTAGCATGCCGGCAAGAAAACAATATTCCCATTATGGGGGAGGAATATGCCAGGCTCGGAAGAGCGAAATTCTGGATGAACCTTATCCATGAGACAAAAGGGACCTATCCCGACGTAGAGATGCGCTTTTATCCCATGCCCTGTATGCATTGCGACAGGCCTCCCTGCACGAAGGTCTGTCCTGTGGATGCCACTCACATCAACACGGAAGGGATCGTCGAGCAGGTTTATCCTCGTTGCATCGGTGTTCGGATGTGCATCTCCAACTGTCCCTATACAGTGCGCTATTTCAATTGGTACGAACCCTGGTGGCCGGAAGAGTACAAGAAAGGCTTAAACCCGGACGTGTATCCTCGAAGAAAGGGAATTACGGAGAAGTGCAATTTCTGTATTCAGAGAATTCGAAGGGGAAAGATGAAGGCAAAGAAGGAGAAGAGAAAGATTCGAGACGGAGAAGTCACCCCCGCATGCGCCGAGACCTGCCCAAGCGGGGCAATTACCTTTGGGGACCTGAATGATCCTGAGAGTCGGGTCTCGAAGCTCTTCAAGAGCCGCCGTGCCTTCAGACTTCTTGAAGAGTTGGGGACCCATCCCAAGGTCTGTTACCTGAAAGAAGGAGAATGGCATGATTGACCATGAAGGAACCTTGAGCAAGCATGCCTCGCTCATTCAGCCGCTGACCCGGTGGGGAAAAGCCTCGATCTTTTCGGCATCGATCCTGGCGTTGATCGTCCTCTGGTCCGTCTTTGCGTTTGTATGGCAGTATATCCACGGGTTAGGAGAAACGGGCATGGGGCATCCTGTCTCCTGGGCCTTCTATCTTGTCAATTTTGTCTTCTTCATCGGCATCAGTCATGCAGGGGCCCTGGTCTCTGCGGTTTTGAGGATCACTCATGCCCGCTGGGGAACACCGTTCGGCCGTGCGGCTGAGGCTGTAACGGTATTCGCATTGGCAGCGGGGCCGACCAATATCCTCTTCGATCTCGGCCGATCGATCCGGTTCTACTGGGTAGCACTCCATGCCCAGTTCAAATCGCCCCTGCTGTGGGATTTCACCTGTATCATGACCTATTTCACGGTCAGTAACATCTTCCTGATTGTGCTCATGATTCCGGACGTGGGCCTCCTCAGGGACCTCTTTCCGAAGCGGCGATGGCTCTATAAACCTCTCTCCTTCGGATGGAATTGGACGGAGGGACAACAACGCACTCTGGGGAAGGTCATAGGAATTTTATGCATTGCCGTCATCCCCATCGCGGTCAGTGTTCACACCGTGGTTTCCTGGGTCTTTGGAATGCAGACCCAGCCCATGTGGCACAGCACCATCTTTGCCCCTTATTTTGTGACCGGCGCTATCTTCTCGGGCATCGCAACGATTGTGATCGTAACCATCGCCCTCAGAAGAATTTATCATCTCGAAGAGTATCTGACCCCCTATCACTTCAATAACATGGGTTTGCTTCTGCTTACCTTTACCTTACTCTGGTTCTACTTCACCTTTGCGGAACATTTGACAGTGGGGTATGGAGGTGGAATCGAGGAACAGGCCGTCTTATGGAGTAAATTAACAGGCCGATATGCTCCCCTCTTTTGGGCCATGGTCGGCCTCTGTTTCTTCATCCCTTTCCCCATTCTCGTCCTGAAACGAACAATTCCCTGGCTTTTGCTCTCCTCCATCAGCATCGTAATCGGAATGTGGCTCGAAAGATTTCTTATTATCATTCCCTCTTTCGCGGAACCTCGTCTTCCATATGCTCGGGGTGCATACACTCCCTCATGGGTTGAGTGGTCATTGATGGCCGGCCTCTGTGCCGGTTTTTCGCTTGCTTTCGTTCTCTTTTCAAAGCTTTTTCCCGTGATCTCCATCTGGGAAACAGAAAAGGAAGACAAGGAAAGAGAGACAGATAAGAAAATAGATATCCACACAAAGAGGTTTGAAATCTAGAACGCTCTCGGCGTCATTCCCGCGAAAGCAGGAATCCAGTGTTTTTTTTCGGTTCTGGATTCCCGTTTTCACGGGAATGACAGGGTTTTTTCGTCCCAAAATGGCAGAGGGAACTTCTCAGGTGTTAGGCGTAGATTCTTACACGGTTCACTATGAGAATTTGTTTCTCGCATTCGAAACAAGAAATATTGTCATGCTGAATCCCGCCGACGGCGGGACATCTCGTTTTCTCCTGTTGAGTGAGATCCTGAATCAATCCTGAATCAAGTTCAGGACAGTGCTCACGATGACAGGTCTGAGAAATCTTAAGTACTTTTCTTTTGCATTTAGAAGGAGGATCATAATGCGATGGTTGCTGTCGATCTCCATGATTATTTCGCTTCTTCTGTTTTTTTCTTCGCTAAGCACAGTTCTTGGAAAAGATCCAACTCCTCCTAAAAAGACACCTGAGCTATTAACCCAGGGGAAGAAAGTCTACGAACAGAATTGCTCGCCGTGTCACGGGCCCAAAGGGAACGGAAAGGGTCCAGCCGGAGCAGTTCTCACGCCTCCTCCGACAGATTTCACCAAGCCCTATAACCAGTGGCCCGCTTCCAAAGGAGATTTAAAGAAGGTCTTTGAGGTGATTGCGAATGGCGTTCCGAACACATCGATGGTCAAATGGGGCCATCTCCCCGAACAGGAACGGTGGGCGCTGGTATATACTGTGCTGGAATTCTCAGCCTCTGCAAAATCACTCCCGAAGAAAAAATAAAATGTGGTTGGACAAGGGATGGAGGTGGAGGCCGTGGCGACAGCAGTTAGAATATCTGAAGAACTTGTCAATGATGCCAAAAAATTCAGCCGGGTAGACCATAGATCTTTAACGGGTCAAATTGAACACTGGGCCCGAATGGGGAAATGTGCTGAGGAAAATCCAGATTTAACTTATTCACTTATCGAGAAATTTTGATTGGGGTAGAAGAGTTGGAGCAAGGCGAAAAATCCGAATACAAATTTGGAAAATGACTCA
>DATIGG010000382.1:0-8236 GCA_035454825.1 Thermodesulfobacteriota bacterium
AGATTTTACCGGTGATGTCAATTCATTTTCGAGAGTGTTAATCGACTGAATAGAGGAAAACTTGTTTCGAAAAAATGATCTGATTCTGCTGGTGGTGACGTTCGGGACGATCGGGGTTGCGATTGCGTTTCCGGAGAAGTGCAAGGCCTTCGAACCGTATCCGCTTTACCTGATGATGATCTTCTTGTTTTTCAGCTTTTTGAAGATTGAGTTCGTTAAGATTTTTCAGGATGTCAGAAAAACGGCCTCCGTCCTTTTTGTCCTGTGCCTGGTTAAACTCATCGTCCTCCCTGCGGGGCTTTATTTTCTTAGTTTGGCAATCTGGCCCAAATACGCAGTTCCTGTTTTGCTTCTGTCAGGAGTTTCAACAGGAGTGGTTGCCCCCTTTATGGGGGGACTTTTGGGCGCTTCGGCCCTTTTGGTATTGATGATGGTGGTCGTCACCTCCTTTCTCGTTCCCTTTACGCTGCCGGTTCTGGTAAAAATTCTGGTTGGAAAGACGGCTGAAATCTCTTTCTGGGCTATGTTGGAATTTCTGGCCCTGGTCATATTTATCCCTGCTGCTGTTAACCTTTTTCTTCGGAAGACGGCCCCTTCCTTCACAAAAAAGTTGGAGAAACTCCAATTCACAATTTCAATGGCCATCTTTGGCTTGGTCAATCTGGGTGTATTCCCGAGGTATTCCACATTTTTTAGGGAAAGGCCCAGAGAAATAGCAGGAGCCATTCTCGTCGCTTTCATCTTATCGGCTATTTATCATGTGGCAGGATTTTTGGCGGCCTGGGGTCTTCCAAAAGAAGATCGGTTGGCTGGAGCTGCCTCCTTTGCGTATATGAACAGTGTGTTGATTATTGTCTTCTCCGCCCAGTTTTTTGATCCCCTCTCACCGATGCTGGCAGTGGTCTATATGTTTCCTTTTTTTGTGATGGTTGTCCCGGCAAGGATTGTCAGTGATAAGGTCTTACGTTAGGAAACCACCTGAACAATAAGGTTTCTGTTTCTCGCTCTGTTGTCGAAATCAATGAAGACAATTTGTTGCCACGTTCCCAGGGTAAGCCTTCCCTGAATGAGTGGAATCGTAAGCGAAGGCTTCATCAGGGCGGCCCTTACGTGGGAAAAACCATTTCCATCGCCCCAGCGGCGATCATGATCGTATGAGATATCAGATGGAACAAGTTTTTCAATCGCTTTCTGAAGATCCCGCAGCACCCCTGATTCATATTCAATTGCTGTCACCGCACCTGTAGAACCTGGACAGAATACGGTGACTAATCCGTCCTTGATTCCTGATTGTTTGACAATCGAGGAAACTTTCGGAGTGACATCGATGATATCGATAAATCCTTTTGTGTTTAATGAAATTGTTTCTGAATAAGTCATCGCAGTCCTCCTCTTCTTTTCAAGAGTTTCTTTTGTTCTTCAGCTTGCAAAATATCGTAATTTCCCATCCGATGTCAATTCCTCCCATCCCCCTTGCCCCGCAGGGGAGCGGGTGAAGTGAAAAGCACGATCTTGACCGATAGATCATTGGGCCGTATACTGATGTATAAGAAGGGGAATAAATAAAAAATTGTGGGGTGCGTTCCACGAATGTCAAACCTTGTAGGGCATGATCAGGAATCATGCCCTACAGGTCAGAACGAAAGTGCTTTATGGTGCTTCCAAGAATGTTTCGTATTCGTCAGACTTTTGAATGCCCTATAGTCAGGGACGTCGCCGAAGCAGTCAGATTTGAGTTGAAGAAATTGTCCTTAGAGAAGTGCGTCAAATCCGGTGAGCGTGTGGCGATTACAGCCGGAAGCCGAGGGATTGCTAACATTGCCGAGATTCTAAAGGCGTTAATCGAATTTCTCAAATCTCTTGGGGCTCAACCCTTCATCTTTCCAGCGATGGGCAGCCACGGAGGGGCAACGGCTGAAGGGCAGGTGGGTCTCCTATCGCACTATGGAATTAGCGAGATCTCGATGAGGGCTCCGATTTTTTCTTCCATGGAAGTTATGGAAATTGGGAAAACGGAAGACGGGGTCCCGGTTTATATTGATAGGCACGCTTCCCAGGCAGACCATATCGTTGTGGTCAACAGGATCAAACCCCACACCAAATTCAAGGCCCCCATTGAAAGCGGATTAATGAAGATGATGGCTATAGGCATGGGAAAGCAAATAGGAGCGGATTATTATCATAAGGCAGCCCTCCACTATACCTTTTTTAAGATTATTGTGGATGCAGGCCGGATTGTAATAAAGAAAGCTCCGATCCTTTGCGGCCTTGGGATCATAGAGAACAGCTATGATGAGACGGCGAAGATCATGGTCCTTCGACCCGATGAGATTGAAACAGAGGAGGAAACACTGCTGAGCGAAGCCAAGAGAATGATGCCGAGACTTCCGTTTAATGAGATCGACCTCCTGATCGTTGATGAAATCGGGAAGGATATCAGTGGCGTGGGGATCGATCCGAATGTAACCGGCCGCAACAAGGATCTATTGGGAGTTTTTTCCCATCCGACAAATACAAAAAGAATTTTTGTCCGGGACCTCACCGCAGGCAGTAATGGCAATGCAATTGGAATTGGCCTTGCCGATATTACAACAAAGAGGCTTGTGGACAAAATTGATTATCAGGCCACTTACATAAACGCCATCACGGGGATCAGCCTGGAAAAGGCTGCTGTTCCCATGTATTTTGAAACGGACCGGAAAGCGATCGAGGTCGCGCTCGGGTCTATCGGTCTCACGCCTCCGGAAAAGAGCAGAATCATCCGGATTAAGAACACCCTTCATTTGGACGAGGTAGAGGTCTCTGAGGTTTATGAGAAGGAGATTCTTCAAAGATCAGATCTTGAGATGCTGGAGGGGCCAACCCCGATGGTTTTTGATGAGAATGGAAATCTGAGAGACATGCAGGTTCAAGGGGTACGAAAAGGGGATATCTGAGAATTAATGGGGAATAATGCTTCCACTTGGTCCATTGGGGGTGTTCTTCCGGCTTTTGTTTGGGTGTTATCCCCCTCGTAAGAGTAACCGCCCTCTATTCCCCCCTTAAATTAAGGGGGTATGAAGGGGGGTTAAGGGGAGGTTACCCACTCAATACCTGGATGAACCATAATAGATCAAAGGTAATGTATCTGCAAAGGAGACTCAAAGAATAGGTTACCGGAGAAATCCCATGGAGCCGTCAGAAAAAATAGATTATTTCCAGATTGAGGAATTATTAACAGGGGAAGAAAAATCTTTTCGCGATAAGGTCAGAAAATTTGTGAATGAAGAGTGCATGCCCTTCATCGCCGAACATTTCGACAAGGGGACTTTTCCCATGCGGGTCATTCCCCGGATGGCCGAGATGGGACTTTTCGGCCTCCATGTGGATGGATATGGGTGCAGTAAAAGAAGCCACACGGTTTATGGTTTGATCTGCCAGGAGATGGGATGGTGTGACAGCGGGCTCAGGGCCATGTTCTCGGTTCAGAATTCTCTGGTCATGTATCCAATCTTTGCCTTCGGGTCGGAGGATCAGAAGAGAAAATGGCTTCCCAGGATGGCCCGCGGGGAAGCCATCGGGTGCTTCGGGCTCTCCGAACCAAACTATGGTTCGAATCCGTCCGGGATGATCACCCGGGCTGAAAAGCGCGGGGGAAAATATATCCTGAATGGAACAAAGATGTGGATCACCAATGGATCGATTGCCCATGTTGCCGTCGTCTGGGCAAAGCACGACGAAGAAATCCGGGGATTCCTGGTTGAGACGGAGACGCCGGGATTCCAGGCATCTCTAATCCAGAGAAAGTTTTCTTATCGAACTTCTCCGACCTCTCTCCTGGTGCTGAAAGATTGTGCGATTCCAGAGGAGAACGTACTATCCGGGGCCAAAGGTCTCAAACCGATCCTCCAATGCCTCAACCACGCGCGGTATGGGGTCGCATGCGGATCTCTGGGTTCTGCTATTGTCTGCTACCAGGCAGCAAAAGCCTATTCAGTGAGTCGAGAGGTTTTTGATAAACCCATCGCATCTTATCAATTGATTCAAGAGCGTTTGGTCCAAATGGTTGTGGAGATCACCAAAGCCCAACTGCTCACTTATCATCTCGGCAGATTGTTAGATCAGAACAAGGCAAAACCTTCACAGATCTCCCTGGTCAAATTGAATAACGTCCGGGAGGCCATGAGGATTGCACGAATGGCAAGGGATATTTTAGGGGCACGGGGAATCTTAGCAGATCATCACGTGATCCGCCACCTCTGTGACCTTGAGGCAGTGAGTACCTTGGAGGGGACGGAAAACATTCATACCTTGATCCTGGGGCAGGAAATTACCGGGATATCAGCGTTCCACTGAACAGTAGAGTTCCCCCGCACCCTTCCTCTCTCTCCCGAGGGGGAAGGTGAGGGTGGCGAAATGATTTGTTTAAAGGAGGCATGTCATGATCTCACGTGAAAGGGTAGAAAAGGCATTAGATCATCAAGAAGGAGATCGCGTGCCGATCGATTTAGGGGGAACGGCAATGTCCTCCATGCACATTGAGACTTATAAGAACATATTGAACTACTTGGGGATAAAGGAAGAGGTTAAGCTGGTAGATCAATTCCAGCGGTCTGTCAAGATATCAAAACAAGTCAATACAAGGTTCCATGGAGATACTTGGCTCGTTTGTCCAAAATGGAAACCCTGGACAAGGGTTTCCAGAGACCATTTCATCGATGAGTGGGGCATCAAATATTATGACTCGCCAGACAGTCTTTACTGGCACATCGTCGAACATCCCTTGAATGAGGCTTCAGTTGAAACGCTTGAAGACTACAGGTGGCCTGATCCGAATGCTCCCCAGAAAATGGAAGGTTTAGAGGAAGAAGTGAAAAGAATCTATGAAGATACGGATTATGCGATTGTCTTCGGGGGATTTGGATTTAAAGGAGATTTATTTGACATGCCCTGCAGGCTGCGTGGCCATACAAATTTTTATATGGATTTGTTGATGAATGAAGAATTCATTAACGCTCTCTTAAAAAAATTCGTTGATTATTGGACCGCTCTGGCTGAGGCGACACTCAAACCGATTGGAAAATATATTACGGCCGTGTCGTTTAATGATGACATCGGTTCACAATCCGGACCACTGATATCCCCGGAAGTGTATCGAAAATTGATCAAACCTCGACAGAGAGCGTTTTATTCGAAAGTGAAAGAATGTGCACCCAAGGCGAAACTGGTGCTTCATTCTTGTGGGTCTGTGTATCAGTTTATTCCAGATTTTCTGGAAATAGGCATCGATGCTCTTAACCCAATTCAGTTAACGGCAAAGGATATGTCTGATACGGGAAGACTCAAAAGAGAGTTCGGAGACAGATTGACGTTTTGGGGGGGCGGCTGTGATACGCATGCAGTTCTCCCTAATGGAACGGAGGCGGACATCAGGGAAGAGGTTAAAAGGAGAATAAAGGATCTTGCCCCAGGAGGTGGTTTCGTTTTCACTCCCGTACACAATATTCAGCCTGATGTCAGCCCGGAAAATATTTGTGCCCTGTATGATGCAGCTTATGAGTTTGGAAAATATTCCGATGTTATTTGATGAGGTTTAGCCAGCGAGGTCTGTTGAAGACCTCAGGGTTTACTATTCCATTCGGTCTTTTACCCTGAAGGACGTCGAGCACAGCCTGAGCTGCTAATACCGATACCCGTATCCCGCACTCCAGGGTAAGACCTCCGATGTGAGGGGTCAGAATAACGTTATCCAATTCTTTGAGAGAATTGTCTCTTTCAGGCGGTTCATGGGAAAAAACATCGAGGCCCGCCCCTGCGATCCTCTTTTCTTTGAGGTACTGGATGAGGGCTTCCTCATCTATCACTCCCCCCCTTGAGGCGTTGATGATATAAGCACTTGGCTTCATCCACCCCAGTTCCCTGGCACCGATCATTTTTTGAGTGGCCGGGGAAAGGGGGATGTGGAGGGAGATGATATCGGATGTTTTGAAAAGTTTCTCTAATTCACAGAATTCAACCCAGCTCTCGAAACTATTCTGAACTTCGGGGGGGAGATAAGGATCGTATGCAAGGATGTGCATGTCAAAGGATTGATGGCACATCCGCGCAAGTTCAGATCCGATCTTTCCCAGACCGACCAGTCCCAGGGTTTTTCCGGTCAAGTCCCGGGGAAGATTCTTATAACGGATTCCAAAGTTATCCTGACGCACTTCACGATCGAGTTTTGGAAGCTGTTTCATCAGGGCTAAGATCAAGGCCAGGGCATGCTCTGCAACGGTTCGCGTATTTGCGCCAGGCACACTGGTGACCAGGATTTCTTTTTCGGTTGCTGAAGGAACATCCACATTATCGACACCGGCTCCTGTCCTTGCAATCACCCATAAGTCATCCGCTTGATTCATCAGATCTTTACTGAAAAAGATGCCTGTCCGTAGAATGACTCCCTGAACCCCCTTCAACAGAGGAGCAACAATCTCAGGTTTCTTATCCGGAGCCAGGATGACCTTTACATTGGCTGACTCCAGCAGTGATACGGCTTCCTGTTCAATCGGTTGGGGAAGTAAAACGCGCTTGGTTTTTTGCGATGCAGGCAAGAGTAACTCCTTTCTTTAATCAGAAAATAAAGGTCTCGTCAAGCGGTCACGGTAACGATGCCCGTTTCGACATTCGGTTACGTTATTCGTTTCAAGAATTTCACGTAGCCGTCCGACCCTAAACGATACAGGCTTCGTAGCCGTAACCTTTACTTAAAACCACTGACTATTTTCATGGTTCGAGGGTGTCCCCCTGGCTTGGGGCATTAATTTGAAGAAATCATCATCTCACCGCAGAGACCCCGAGAACGCAGAGGAGGATATCTCCGCGGTGAAATACAATTTTTCTATTATCGGAGGTAGCGGCCTCCATTCACATCAAGGGTGATCCCCGTGATATAGCTTGATTCATCAGAAGCCAGAAAAACGACGACAGAGGCGACTTCCTCTGGAGTCCCGAGCCTTCCCAGGGGGATGGCTGAAAGGACCTTCTTCTTATCGTCCGCGCTTTTGGCCTCCCACAGACCCTGGACTCGATCACCTGTAAGTGTAACGGTGGGCGCAACGGCATTCACCCTGATCCCCGATCTTCCATAATCATAGGCAAGCTGCCTCGTTAACCCTTCAACTCCTGCTTTGGCGGCAGTGTATTGCACCCCGGCCAGTGAAGCCCTCCAGTGGCCCGCGAGAGCCGAAATATTGACAATTGCTCCTTTTTTCTTTTTTGCCATCTCCGGAATCACTGCTTGACAACAGAAGAAAGCCCCTTTCAGATTGACATCGACAACGAGGTTCCAATCTTTTTCTTCAATTTCTTCCAGGATGTAAGGCGTATTTAAGGCTCCCCCCGCATTGTTAACCAGGATATCGATGCCGCCCCAAAGAGAAGTTATCTCCTTGACCAGATCTTGGATTTCAGATTTAAGGGTTACATCAGCGCGTTTGCCCAGAACCCGACCATACTTACTGTCCAATTTCCTTGCGGCATCGGTCACACTATTGTCATCGACATCAATGATGGCTACGCGTGCTCCTTCGGTGAAAAGGGCCTTTGCAATGGCGTAACCCATGCCGCGTGCCGCTCCGGTAACAATCGCATTACGATCTAAAAGACGTTCACACATACTTGGCTCCTCTGGGTACTTATTGTTTCAAATCCCTCCCAGCTTCCCTTTTTTAAAGACAGGAGAAAAGCAATTCCTCCCTTTGTCAAAAAGATGGTGTGAAAAGATATGAAAAGATAGTGTTTAACCCGTCACCCCGGTGAAAACCGGGGTCCAGTTAATTCGCAATGGCTTCAAAACACTGAATTCCGGTTGGAGTTTACCCCGCACTTGATACGGGGCCGGAATGACGTGAAAAAGAACCGAATTGATCTCCTTCACTCTTGCTTTTTCATCATCTCCAAAAACGTTTCTGTCACCGGATCGACAAACTCCGGGTCATTGATGTGGGCGTCTAACTCAGTGAACGAAACAGAAGGGCTGAGATTCGCCTTGAGCGAATCAATAAAGGCCTGGTTTCCCTCCGGCCACCAGTGCGGCAGGTTTTCCCGGTCAGGATAAGAGAACCCCCTCAAAGGAATGAATAAATGAGTCGGTCCTTTTGCACGGCTGAGCTTTTCTGCCACCTGCTTTCCAACGACCCAGAGCTCATCCGGGTTCAGACGGACTAAGGTCAGATTTGGATTATGGACAATCAGCTTTCTGGAGCTCCATTCAGGA
>DATIGG010000383.1:0-3796 GCA_035454825.1 Thermodesulfobacteriota bacterium
TTCTTCCTTTCCATCTCCTTGAAGTACTCCGGTTCTCCGGGTACCAGAACCTGCCCAAACCCCTCTGCTGTAGGAATCTGGTGAAGCTCGTCAACCATCTGAGTGACACGTTCAAGAAAGGAATCCTTTCCCGGGAAACGCCGGTAGTCGATGGCGCCGACCAGGTGACAGAGATTTCTTCTCCTCTCGAACTCACTGTACATAGAGGTCACGTGAGGCCCGAAGGCCCCTCCCATGAGAAGACCAGTCAGCACCTCCACGATGATCCCAAGGCCGTAGCCCTTGTATCCTCCCGCGGGAGTGTGGTATTTCGCTTTGTGAGGATCCGTTGTCGGCCTTCCTCCCTCATCGAGAGCCCATCCCTCAGGGATCGGCCGATTCTCAGCTCGGGCCTTAAAGATATGGCCTCCTGCGACCGTACTCGTTGCCATATCAAGAACGATGGGCGTTCCTTTCGAGGGAGGAATTCCAAAGCAGAGCGGGTTTGTCCCCAAGAAAGGTCGTACTCCTCCAAAGGGGACAACAGCAATATCGGTCTGCGTCATGGCAAGACCGATCAAACCAGCTTCCATGGCCTGGTAAGCAAAAAAGGAAAGGGCGCCGCAATGGCTGCTCTTGCGAATCCCAACCAGTCCGATCCCGTCTTCCCTGGCCATCTCAACTGCGACCTCCATGGCATGCCACCCATTGACGTGCCCCAGGCCATCATCACCATCGAGAAAGGCGGTGACAGGACCTGTTTTCTCGACGTTTTCTTGGGGCTTTGGGTTGATTGATCCGATCTCAAGGCGCCTGATGTAGTGGGCGACCCGCATGATGCCATGAGAGCTTACGCCCCGAATCTCGGCATGAACGAGAGAATTGGCGGTGATCAGACTCTCCTGTTTCGGAACGCCCCGTTTCTCAAAGATCTCCATGACAAGATTTTGAAGGTCCTCCGCTTTGACGATTCTCATATTGGTTTCCTCCTGACGGAGAGAGACGGCCACCCGGCCGGCAAGGCCACGGGAGAATTATAGCTTCGTGAACCAGGAGGAGCAACAGGAAAAACAAGGCCAAATTCTATCTTGAGAAAACAGGAGGTCAATCTTCTAAAAAGTACGCTGATAAAATCTATGCCCGTTCTGCCTCTCGGAGAACAAACAAGGGAAATAGAAATTTCCCGCACTATTGAGGCCCGGGGGGCGTCCAAAAAGGAAGCTTCTTGGCAATTTCCGATATTACAGAAAGCACCTCGCCAAAATATTCCAGAGCGTGCGAAGCATAGTTCAAGTCTCGCCGCTTTTGCATAAATTTTCCCGAGAACACACTGACTATATTTTGAAGCGAAAGAATGCCTTGTTCAGCTGCAGGATCGTATCGCACCCAGTTTCGAATATGCTCTTCCGACCTGAAGAGGTTCATGGTGCTTCACGAATATGGAAGTCGCTGCATCCATTTCGCGAAAGGAACCGTAACATAACCCATGATTTTCTCGGGATTGGTTTTTGATACAACTCCATCCCGCATTTCCACGTGAACAGGTGAACCGCAATCAAGGCACGGTGCGTCAATCTGTACCAACTTACCTGGAAAAAGCCAGCAAACTGCCAGCGACTCGAAACCTCATTGGCCAAACCACTTTTGCTCGCCATCGACTGTGATCCGGTACTGGGTTGGAAGGTTGCTGAACGGTGCAAAACTGCCGATGTAATCAGTATCAGGAAATAACCAGATACCTGGGATTCCTACAGATACCAGGTCGTGAAGAGCTCTTCGACCATCTTCAACTGGAACCCCGAGTTCCGCTGCAATCTCAGTATAGTGCGGGGCCTGGCCTGTTTTTATCATCCGTTGAATGATTATCCGGTACGTCTTGTCCAAAACACTTGGTGAGCTCATAGGCGATTCCCTCCTTTGTCTTTATTTGGATCTCTAATCAGGCTACCTGAGGTGATTTGAGAAGTAAATACATTGAAGACCGTATTTTCTGGGAAAGAAGACTGTATTTTTGCGCTCGGCATGTGGAAAAATTAGAAGGTCGAATGCACTTTGCTTGCTCGTTCCTAAAAACAGCCTCATGATCAGATTTTTCTCATGAGCTTTACGAGGTTGGTTTACACCTTCGCCCCCTTATTTTCTGCTAATAGTCTTCCAAATTGTTGGACTTGTCTTTCTGCAAGCTTTTGCCTTTCCTTTCGTTTCCTACCGCGAACTTTCTTTCTTGCTATCATTATTTTCATAGTTCCTCGGCGCATTTTCCCTCCTTACCTCAATTGTGAATTGAATGGTATCCGTACTTTACTCGGTTCTCTTCCGGTAACGCACTTTGATATGGTCAATATCAAAAGATCCTGGATTTGTCAAACATATAACTGGATTGGTCCTAAGTTATCAAGCCACCGAGGCATTCTTCAAGATTTGGCCAGAGTCGGAGCATCCGGAGTCACGAGTTGACTTGGTGGTGGCAAGGCAATATTGAGGGTTTGTTCCTCAGGAGGGATTTGCCATCCCTTGCCAGATTCCCAGGAACTTTTCTCCCGGCGCTAACCCCTTGCATGCTTCGATTCTGTAAAATCACCTTATCGATGATCTCTCCGCATGGAACACATCGCCACTCATGAAGGTTTGCAATCTCCAAAGTGTAAAAATTTTCATAAACCATAAGTCCACCGCATCTGCTGCATTTCATAAATATCCTCCAATTATTATGGTTTGGACAACCCCTTCTTCTTTTTTGGGTCAAAATGCATGATGTGTGCCAAAAAAGAATTTTCTCAAACTGGTTGATATATCAGTACTTTTATATTTTATAGAAAGATAATCAAGCCGAAATTTGTCAAAGCTGGAAACATTTTTGTATTTCCGATCAAAGCCGTCCAAAATAGGCGGAATTCTTATGTTTACCCATTGAAATTATTGGTTTTTTGGACAAGTTTTGACTGTTTGTAAAATCAACGAACCTTTAAAAGAAAGAGGGAAAGGGATCTAACCTACAAAACTGACTGCCTGAGATGCATGACCAGGGCAGTTCTGAAGATTCTGACGGTAACCAGAATATCAAATCCTGACTTTCACAACTTAACCTGACCAATATTTATTTCTGCATGGACTCTGAAGCTTTTGGTAAACCCTCTCAATCAACGTTCACAAGAAGTATGTCATTGGCGACCCTTTCGATTCCTGCAAAGCAGTGTTGTAGGGATGTAAATCCAGTTCCTTCAAGAGGATCATCCTTCGACGAACTTAATCAAAAAGGCCTGGGCTGCGATCCGTGGATTTCTAAGAAAGAAACGTCATCCCGAGAGAAACTCTGCTGAGAATACGGCGGAATTGAGGTCTTATTTCTGGGGGGATAGTCCCGCGGTGAACCATACAGTTTCTCTTTTAAGAAAACCTCAACCATAGCAGGATCGAATTGCTTTCCCCCGCAGTCTTTCATTTCTTTCAGAGCCATCTCAAGAGTGATACCTGGTCGATGGGGTCTTAGACTCGTCATCGCATCGAATGCATCTGAAATGGCAATGATTCTTGCCTCGACAGGAATTTCCTCTCCAACCAATCCATCTGGATAGCCCTCTCCGTCATAGTGTTCGTGGTGGTGTCGGATCATGAAGCCCTTATCCTTAAAAGAATCAAAGACCTCCAGAATCTTAACTCCAATCAGTGGATGTTCCTGAACATGACGATACTCTTCGGGACTGAGTCGCCCCTGCTTTTGAAGCACCTCATCTTTGATGCCGATTTTCCCGATGTCGTGCAGCAGCGCCCCAAAGGCCAGATCCTCCAACCTCTTGCCGCTGAGTCCTAATTTCGT
>DATIGG010000384.1:0-2764 GCA_035454825.1 Thermodesulfobacteriota bacterium
CTTGATTGGAACGATTTCCGGTGTGTTAACAACAAGGTGCGTTAATTTGCGTTAACGTTAACATTAAGTTTATAACGTGTCAAGAAAAAACTGGAAGAACTTTTAAAAAAAGTGACATATTCTCTTGATTTTTCGGATTTCAAAATAGGATTACACGGAGAGATTTCTCGATTTTTTTAGAAACCTCTAATGGACTTTTTTATCATAGCCTTACCAGTACTTGTCCCTCAATCCTTTTTTGTGGATCTTCCCTGACCCTGTTCTTGGAAGGGCCTCGATGAAGTCGACCGATTTGGGAGCTTTGTAATGGGCAATCCTGTCTTTACAGAACCGGATGATCTCGTCCTCGGTTGCCTTCCGGTCTGGCTTCAATACGACAATTCCCTTTACGGCCTCACCCCATTTGGGATCTGGAATGCCAACGACAGCGCATTCGAGTATTGCAGGGTGCATATAGAGGATATTCTCGATCTCGGTCGAATAGACATTCTCCCCTCCGGTCAGGATCATGTCCTTCTTCCGGTCGACGATGGTTACATATCCTTCCTGATCCATAATTGCTAAATCACCCGTTGCGAGCCATCCGTCCTGAATCGATTTCCTGGTCTCCTCGGGCAATTTCCAATACCCTTTCGTAACCGTATCCCCTTTAACAATGATCTCTCCAACCTCCTGGTCGTTCTTCTTAATCTCCTCTCCCCGATCATTGACCACCTTTAGCTGAACAGCGATGAATTCTCTCCCTGTCTTTGACTTAATTCGAATCTGGTCTTCATAAGACAGCTTTTTAAGATGGTCTTTTAGAATGGAGAATGTCAGGTAGGGACTGGTTTCCGTCATTCCATAGGTCTGAATATAGTCGCATTTGAAGGTCTCAACAATCTTTCTAACCACCTCCGGGGCAATGGGGGCCCCTCCACTCAAGAGAGCCCGCAAACTCCGATAATCGAATTTCCTCACATCCGGATGGTTTACCATCAGGTTGAGCATGGTGGGAATGAGATTGGTGACTGTCACTTTCTCTCTTTCAATCGTCTCCAGAACAACCTTTGGATCAAACTCCCTGACCAGCACATGGGTTCCTCCTACCCAGGTGATGGCCCAGGTCGCCCAGGCATCGGCGAGATGAAAGAGGGGTGCGACATGAACCCATACGTCGGAATCTGTCAGATGAATCTCGGCAATGGTCCCAAGAGCATGCGTTGTGACGTTCTTGTGTGACAACATCACCCCTTTGGGGCGGCCCGTTGTGCCGCTTGTGTAATAGATCTGGGCGACATCTTCCTCAGAGATGAATGTTTCAGGAACGGGATCAACACCGACCTCTTGCAATGCCTCCTCCACATTCAAATCGAGAGGCCCTGGAGAGATCGTCTTCCCGGTCCAGAGGGTCCGTTCAATCTTTCCCATTCCTCGAATCGAATCCATTTGTTTCTGGAACATCGGGTCTGCAATCAATATCTTTGATTCCGAATCCTCAAGAATAAAGGCAATCTCTTTAGGGGAGAGTCGATAGTTGATGGGAACAGAGATGGCCCCAATCTGTGCGATTCCGTAATAGGCGACTAAATACCAATGACAATTGGGATGAACAATGGCAACCTTAGCGCCCTTCTCCACGCCCAGCCCTTTTAGACAGATCGAGAGGCGACGGATTCGATCATAGAACTCCTGATAGGTCCATCGGGTTCTTCCGCAAACGATCGCCTCTTTTTGCGGGAAAAATTTCTGGGCTTTCCTGAGGGTCTCTGTGAGAATCATAAATCCCTCCTCCTGTAATATCAGACAGTAAAACCATAGACCTCAGACATTATTTTGATTCTCTTTACCACTCCAGCCCGATTTTTGTCAACCTTTTTTCAAATTCTCAGAGAGATGTTGGGAGAACACCCCACGCAGAACAATAAAAATGCTTCTTAGGAAGGGTAAACGATAGATTCGCGATGTAGGTCAAGACTCTGAACCTTTCTTTACTTTTTCGGTGAGATAACAACGGTGAAACTGCCCGAGATCAGGAATGCGGCTGGCGACGACACCCAAAGGATAAATGTTACTTAAAAGGATTTTCAATCAGTATTCCTTCAATCCACTGTCCTGTCTGAAGGTCTTCAGTGAAAATCTTTGCAGCCTTGGCTTTAGATGCAGAGGTTATGATGAGGGCATCCCAAAACGAAATCCTGTAATTCTCTTCAATTCTCGATGCAGTCAGTATTGTTGAGGGGTCGCTCACTTCTATATGCCAGGCAAGATAATCGTTGATGATATTTCGAACTCTGTCACGGCTTAATGGATGTAGTACCTTTCGGGTGATCGTCACATAGAATTCATGCAAAACTTGGGTGCTCAGAACCCCTGAACGGTTCTCCCAAAGCTCCATCAGGAGGCGGTATGCAATTTCATGTTTCTGGCCTGCATCAGCATCATGCGCGTAGACCAAAATATTGGTGTCTATAAAGGCCTTATCTCCGTTCATGAAGTTCTTCTCGCCTAGCCAGGATTTGGCCTCCCAGGTGAAGTCCTTTTCTCAATCTTGCCAAAGCCCTCTTCTTTGAAATTTCGTATTGGTCGTTTTCAGTAACCATTCTATTCAGTTCATTAGCCAACAGTTTGGTAACAGACATGTCCTTTTTTGCGGCTAATACTTTCGCTTTCCTCAACAATTCTCTATCCAAAGAAAGAGTAATATTCTGCTTCATGAATGTCCTCCCGATCCCATTTAACAATTCTATTTCATCCGGGTATTGAGTGGGTAACCTCCCCCTTA
>DATIGG010000385.1:0-3743 GCA_035454825.1 Thermodesulfobacteriota bacterium
CGACGACATAAGTCCTGTTTAGTTTGTCATTCCGGGCTTGCCCTGTACCAGCACGGTTCAGGGCTTGATCCGGAATCCAGTGTCTTCCTGGATTCCGGCTTCCGCAGGAATGACGTCCGTTGCTGTGATTATTGTCGTCGTGTATAGTATAAACGACGAGATTCCCGAAAGGAGGTGTGATTTATGCCGCGCGAAGAGAGTACGAAAGATCTTCCAAAAGGTGTAGAGGATTTGCCCGGACATGCAAAGGAGATTTACAGGGCAGCACACAACAATGCCCTTGAGCAATACAAAGACCCGAAGAAGCGCCGGGGTCGGGCATCCCTTGAGGAGGTGGCTCATAAGGTAGCCTGGGCGGCGGTGAAGAGGGAATACGTGAAGGATAAGAAGACCGGAGAATGGAGGAGAAAAAACATGTGAGTGGGGCCTCCTCCACCTCAATTTAAATCCAAAGGAAGTTTCGGACGTTGTCTGAAAGGACTGTCGTCATGCCCTTTCGATGACAGCGAGTTCGTTTGGCAAGGGATTCGGCCAGATGTGGAGCCGGGGCGGCTTCCGAATGAAAGTGTTTCCATTAAAATACAGTACTCCCTGCCCCAAAATACGAACTTTACCCCATTCCCTTGCTAAATTCTTTTTAGTACCATGAAAGAAACTGGCGAAATGACCCAAGAAAGGAGGTAATCGAAATGATACGATTTTGGATCTTGACCACTTTGGTATGCTTCATCTTAACAGGCCCTCAGGTGGTATTCGGTGCAACCGAAAAAGATCAAATGGGAGAATACCACAAGCAGAGCGAAACAAAACTTAAGGAATTCAAGCAGAAAGTGGATGAATTGAAGAGCAAGGCTGGGGAACTGAAGGAGGATGCCAAGAAGGAATTCAATGAGCAGATGAAGGAGTTGGAGAAAAAGCAAGAGGCAGCGAATAAGAAGCTGAAAGAATTGAAATCCACTGCCGCCAAGACCTGGGGAAAAGTAAAGGCGGAAATGGATAAGGCCATTGAGGAATTGGACAAACAGTATGAAAGAATGATAGCTCGTTTTAAAAAGACATAAACCAGAAGAACCTCCACCCGGAGCCAAATGAAACGTGAGGGGCCAGACTATGACGAGACCGAAAAGCCTCAAGACAAGGATCTTCCTGGACGGTGGAAATCCCAACGAAACAAGGGAGATTATCGCACTCCTTGGATTTTTGGACGGACAGACAACAAATCCGACCCTGATTTCAAGAAATCCCGAGGCAAAGGAACGCCTTGAGCGGGGGGAAAGATTCAGCGAGAAGGAGATTCTCGAGTTTTATCATCAAGTCGTTCAAGACATTTCCAGACTTATTCCCGATGGATCCATCTCGATAGAGGTTTATGCCGACATTTCGACGACGGCTGAAAAAATGCTTCGACAGGGCGGGGAGATGTTCTCCTGGATTCCTAATGCTCATATCAAATTCCCCAGCGCCCGTGAGGGGTTGAAAGCCGCCCAGCAGGCGATCAAAGAGAAGATGCGTGTAAATATGACGCTCTGTTTTACTCAGGAGCAGGCCGCTGCCGTTTATGCGGCAACTCGCGGTGCAGAGAGAGGAGACGTTTTCGTTTCGCCTTTCATCGGGCGCCTCGATGATCGAGGAGAGAATGGAATGGATGTGATTTCTAACATCATCCGGATGTATGAAAAAGGGGATGGCCACGTGGAAGTCTTGACGGCGAGCGTGAGAAAAGTTGATCACTTGCTCTATGCTCTCAAACTTGGTTCGGACATTATCACGGCCCCATTCGGTATACTGAAAGAATGGGGAAAAAGAGGCCTTCCCATCCCCAGTGAGGATTACGCCTATGACTCAGGAAAGCTAAAGTCTCTTCTATTTAGGGAGATTGACCTGACCAAACAGTGGGTAGATTACGATATTCATCACGAATTGACCGACAAAGGCATGGAACAATTCTCTGCCGACTGGAATGCATTGATCAGACCTTGAGATAGACCTCAGCGTGTTGACAATTTCGATTCGAATGACTACCTGTCAATCATGATCATCCGAATCTTAGAGTTACAGGAACACGGGAAGACAACGTAAACTTACGCAAAAGGAGGGTGAACATGAACGTAGATATCCTGGAAGGAAAATGGAAGGAGATCAAAGGACAGGTCAAAGAGAAATGGGGCAAGCTTACCGATGACGATCTCACTGAGATAGAAGGAAAAGCAGAAAAACTCCTGGGGCTTTTGCAGAAGAAATATGGATATTCCCGGGAAAAAGTGGAGAAGGAATATAGGGATTTCATCTCTCGATATGAGAAACCCTCTTCAGCTAAAAGGTAGAAGAATCCATCCTTCTCGTTCCCCGGTACGGAGGAGAGCGCCGACATGATTTTGACAGGCACAGGGGGGAAAAACACGATTATTATGACAGGCACAGAGAAAGGTAGTGACAAAAACTCAAAGTGTTGAATAACCTTTCAAGGGATGACAGAAAAAACCAGAGAGCAGGCGGGGGTTAAACTCTCTACAAAAAGTGAACGTCTTAAATAAGTTGACATCCCACAAGTGTCATTGCGAGCGAAACGACGCAATCTCACAGGATTGGTTTGTCGCTATCGCTCCCCGTACAACTTTCCTGTGACGTTCACCATAGTATCATGTGATTCCCTTCCAATTCAGACCTTGATTTTATCCGTCTCTTTTTCTTTAGAATATTCGTGTTTTGCGGCTTCCACACCTGCTTCTACTGCTTCTCTTACCTTCTTCACTTCTTTTTTTGCGTCCTCAATGATTTCTTTAGCCAATTGTTTGGTCTCGAGAGCCTTTTTTTCAGCTTCTTTCAACAATTCCTTGGCTTTCATACGGGCATCGGCAAACTGACGATCAGCTTCCTTTCTTAACTCCTCTGCCCGGCGCTGTGCGTCATCGAGGATTGCCCTCGCTTTATCCTGGACTTCCGAAGAAAGTTGCATCGTTTTATCGATGGTGTCGCTCCCTATCTGCTTGAGATCAGACCTCAGTTCTTTGCCTGGCTTGGGGGCGAAAAGAATCCCTGCCAATGCACCCAAAAGGCTGCCCATCAGAAATCCCCCCAAAAATCCACCACAGTCATTTTCGTCTCTCGTCATGATAAAGCACCTCCTTCGTTTATTAATTTTCCCTTTTTCTGCAGAAGAGATTCATACCACAAGATATTCCGGTGATGCCTCTCTTTATATTCTAAAGATACGATAAGGTGTTCTCAGAAGCAAATAGGGTGAATTCCGTATTCTATGCTGGGAAAGACTGTATTTTGGGTAAAGGCACATCTTCCCGCCGCTAATATCCAGACCCCGCATTAGAGCCCTGACCGGACCACTCGAACAATGTTGCGATAGGAAAATACACTCTTCCAAGATGTGAAATACGCAATTCACTGTATTTACTTTTGAAGCAGGAGGATTAAGAATGAATGGTAGTTACTCGGGATGGACGGGTGTCGCAGGAGAAAGGGATGAGACCCGGCAAATCGCCTTCATTTTTTAACCGCCTGGCAAAATGGACGGCACGGGCGACAGGCAAACCTATTGCTTTTGCCGTGGCGATCGGGATTGTTATCGCCTGGGCTGTGACAGGACCAATCTTCGGCTTCAGTGATACATGGCAACTTGTCATTAATACAGGGACAACAATTATCACTTTCCTGATGGTATTTCTCTTGCAGAACACCCAATATCGTGACTCCGAAGCCATTCAGATCAAGCTGGACGAATTGATCCG
>DATIGG010000386.1:0-5984 GCA_035454825.1 Thermodesulfobacteriota bacterium
TCTCCTCCCGTATGGCAGCAAATGTCAATCCCCCGAAGACGGGTCCTCCCCCAATGGATAACGGAACGACCACAGTGGACTTGGTTCCCAACAGACGCAACTTCTCCCGATCCCGGGCTGCTTCTGATGGAAAGTCTGACATTTTCCCAATAGTGACCGTCTCCCCAGACAGGATCTTCTGCACCGTCCAGGGAAAGAAATCCGTTCCATTCACCCGTTCGGGAACGGGTGGGCTTCCCTTAGACTGATAAATAGACGTCAGCAGCATCACCCTGGGCTCTCCCTCGGGGAGTTGAAAAAGTGCGGAGCGATCAAGGTCAAGGTGTTCGCAGATGTGGCGCTGGCCGCGTTGAATTTCACCGTCTATTTGGTCTGGTGCAAGGCCAACAAATCGGGCGGAGAGAATGGAGATCAGGCGTTCGAACCGGCGATATTCTTCAATCTCCAACCTGATCTGCTTGCGCTCCAGCGAATTTACGAAAATCTCTCCAAGCAGGCGGAGTCGCGGGACGAATTGTTCCGGCCAGAGCCGCTCACTCTTATTCGATTGCATGACGATCACATGACCAACGGGCTCGGCGATGCGGATTGATATGTCCAGGGTGGACCGAACACCGGTTCTGATATAGCTTTGCCTATCTACGTTCGCCTCGGCGGGTAGATCATCGAGCCTATGAAGAGAGAGCACCTCGCCCTTTCGGAGCACCTTGTCGTAACTCCATGGGTAGAGCGATTGCGGAACTTCCACCCCAACGGGAACCGGCGGCAAATCCTCTGCGGAGGCCACATGGGTGATCTTAAATGAGGACTTCCCTGGAGGCACCTGAAGCAGGCCGACACGGTCGACCTGGAAGAATTCGAGGACTTCTTTCAAGGCACGATTGATCTCGGGATCCACCCTATCAGGAAGTATGTTCACGAACCTGGAAGAGATGTTCGACAGCAATTCTTCAAATCGCAGCCGTTCTCCCAATTCGGTCTTTATGGTTTCAACCGATTCTTGCATTTGTCAAGACCGCTGCCCCCAATCGTCTTCGCTTGTGTTGAAACGATCCCTCGGGCCAGTGCCCGTCATCTGTTCTTAATCTATTTTTACCATTTACATTTCGGTGATGTAAAGTCCGAAAGCAGACGATAGATCGGCGTTGTCTCAGATTGAACATATCTTGCCAAACCCTTTCCGGCTATCGAGTTGAGAAAGCGGAAGGTATGATCTTCAAATGATAACTTTTCGGAGGTTTAGAAACGCAACGTTTATATTAGAAATTGAGGATTCTGCGATATCGCAATTCACATTCTTTAAAAAGGCCCGTTCTGTCTCTTCCGCCCTCAGCAGGTCCTTACTCCAAGGTAGCTCTGAAGGATAACGACTGGTTGAAAGGCATACGAAAAACGCGCGGTCATTTCTGACTCTTCTCAGTCTTCTAACCTCTGTAGTTAGAAATACAGTGTTTTGGACCATAAAAATACAGTATCTACCCTATATGTTTTTCAAAACATTTAATATAAATACAAAAAAGCATGGAATTATAAACCGCCGAGTTTTTGATGAGTTTCTCGAACAACTTGAAATCTCAGGTTATTATGGACTACACTTTTTCTAGTATCTCGGATTAACCAATGATTCACCCAGCCGACCTTCTTGTAAACGATCGGAAGAGCATCTTGGAGAGCGAGGCCGCATCAGCGCTGAACGTTGAGGAGTCCCAGGCTGCCGAATCGGCTCCCGATATTGCCGGGTGGATCTTTAGGGTATTGATTGTCATTGGCCTTGCGTTGGTTGTCTACACGACATTTACAGGTCGTCTTTTTCAACCCCTCTTTCAGGCTGCCAAGGCGGCTCATTGGTCCAAGTTAGTTGTGCGTCCGAGCCTGTGGTGGGGCATGATGGGTATTGTACTTCTCGTCATCCGCAGCATAGCCTGGGTTCGATATCGGCCCTTTCCTTCGGTTGATATGGCCGATGCCCCATCCCTGACAGTCATTATTCCGGCTTACAATGAAGGGCCGATGGTGAGAAAATCGATTGATTCGGTGGCGGCGGCCTTCTATCCACATGATCGTTTGGAGATTTTTGTTGTGGATGACGGTAGCAGGGATAATACGTGGCTGCATATCCAGGCCGCAGCCAAACATTATCCCGATATCGTGACACCTCTAAAGTTTTCGGTGAACCGCGGAAAACGTGCAGCGCTCGAAGCGGGATTTCGAAGGGCACGCGGTGACATCGTCGTAACGATTGATTCTGACAGTGTGATTGACCGGGATACCTTGCTTGCTATGGTGGGGCCCTTCCGTGATCCCAAGGTGGGCGCGGTCGCCGGGAAGGTGATCGCCTATAACAGGACCCAGGGAATCATTCCAAAGATGCTTCATGTGAGATATGTCTTGTCATTCGACTTCCTCCGTGCCGTCCAGTCAACCTACGGAACCGTCTACTGTTGTCCAGGTGCTCTTGCGGGATACCGTCGATCAGTGGTGTGTGAGGTGTTAGACCAGTGGATGGGACAGACATTTCTTGGCAGACAGTGTACCTATGGCGAGGACCGTGCATTGACAAACTATATTCTCGACCGGGGATACAATACTGTTTACCAGCGTTCTGCTGTAGTGCGTACCATTGTTCCCTGGACGTACAGGAAATTATGCAAGATGTATCTTCGTTGGGATAGGAGTTACGTCCGCGAGGAAATCCGCTTAACGAGGATTATATGGAAGAGACCCCCCCACGCTCTCGCGATCGCACTCCTGGATAAATTCGTAACGAATCTTCGGTACCCCATTGGGTACGTGAGCTTAGGTCTACTCGTGATCCTATCCTTTCATGATCCGATGACGATCGTGCGGTTTCTCTTTGCTATGGGAGTAATGTCATTCCTGAATATGTTTTACTATCTGCTGCGAGAACAATCCTGGGACTTTCTCTATGGGATTTTCTATGCCTATTTTTCTTTCTTTACTCTACTCTGGATATTTCCTTACGCCGTCCTCACGGTGCGCTCAAGATCGTGGATGACCCGATAAGAAACGGAAAGAGCTCTGCTTGAGTCCATCTGTCGCGGTCGCAAGGGCTAACCCCAAACCGTTGTCTTTGGCACTTGCATCTGTAAAAGATCCCTTGGGGTGAAGGCTATTCGGGCGTCACCTGCCCCGGTTTATAAGGAATGTCATTGTTGAGTTTCTCGAAAAGGCTACGATAACAATGAACCATGACTCCGCCAATTGCCGGGTCTCGCTCCGCTGCCTCCAACAATTTGGGAACAACTTCCCAAAATTCCTCATTAGGTACACCCCAGAAGCTAACGTGCGAATCTTGCTTCAGTTCAACGGTCTCAAGGGACGGGAAAATAACCTTCTTTATCCGCTGTGCATACCTCCGTTCATCTTCCACGCAGTCTAAGACCTTCCGAGAAGAACGCCGATATGACATAATAGTGATGAAGTCCGTCAGGTCCTGTACATGCTCATTGAACCGTTTTCTTTTTCCCTCGAACTCCAGAGCAAACCTGCCTTTGTCCCACCAAAATGGCGTATCAGCTGCGAGCCAAAGGTGAGGTGCTTCTTTGTCCAAAAAGGAACGTGCCTTGCGGAGGAGAACAAGGTAGTCATGCATCATTGGGTAAAGAGGCGTCCTCCCAGCCTTCCATTCTTTTGTACAATAGGGCTCAACATCGTACTTTATTCCTTTGAATAAAGTGTCCTCGGGCAGGGTTTCGCTAAAAGCAACGATGACCCGCAATTCTCGCAGCGTCCGCTCATGGTTTTCGGAGAAGAACATCTTCGGATTGCCTCGAAGGGCGGCTGTTGTGATGTTGTGTTGCCCGGCCAATACGATGAGGTCCTTGAAAGCTTCCGCATCTTTTAAGATCGGCTTTCTACTGTCGCATGTAATTTTTGTGTGGACATCGAGATGGGTGATACGGTACTTTACACAAAACTGAACGAGTTGTTGTCTCGCCTCCTGTGTTAAGAAGGACGAACTTGACCATACCCACATCCCGAGACCTTTTCTCTGTTCAGCATTCAGAGACAATGGCGTAGCAAGCGCCGTTACAAGCAAAATGATGATGAGCACACGCATATGTGCACCTAACGCGGAGGTTAGCTGAATCTCACCCGGAAGTCGAGGCTTGGATAAACGGATAATCGGGATTGTCTCTGTCGACTGAAAAGATATCTTCATCTGCATCCTATAGATTATTGGTCAAAATATACATGTTTCATGGAAATTAGTCAAAGGAAGAAGTTAACGAACGAAGAAGTTGAACGAACTCAATCTTGAAACATCTGCTTTTTCTCAAATTAATCGTTTCTCTCTTTCCCAGAATTCCACCAATAAGCTCGCGCGAAGACACGACATATTGTGGATGGATTTGGCGGCCCACAAGGCGAGAATATCTTGCCAAAACTTGCTTCCACCAAAGATGAGAATTGCCGGCAGGTATGGTGCTAAAATAGAAACCTTTTGAAAAGGGCTTCGTATCGTCCTCTGCTTAGCGTATAGCACCTAGTAGTCTACAGCTTAAGACAACCCTGGAAGTTAACGATTACTGGTAAAAACACACATGAGCCTCCAGCTCACAAGGGAGGGTAAAAATTGTTATTAAAGTATGGCCAGTTCTAAAGAAATGACGATAGTCAATTGAGAGAAGGAAAGGCTGGAGCTTATAAGAGTTCTATTGGTGCTACTCGAAATAACCCAAATTGCCTGCCTGCATTTACAGCAGGGCTGGACTGAATACGTCATAGATTAGCAGTTCCTCGCTCACGTCAAAAATTTTATGTTTCGTCCCTTTGGGAACGCGGACAACGATTCCAGGTTCTAATGAGAATTTTCCAGTTCCGTCCACCCACATGGTAGCCTTCCCAGCCAGCGGATAAAGAATATCGTCTTGGTTTGGATGGATATGTTCGGCAACTTCTTTTCCTGCTGGGATTTTGACTAACATGCAGGTCAAACCCAACCCGTGCTCTTTCGCAGAAATAAAGGGTTTGATCTGTACCCCTTCTGCTGTGGGGTGAGAAAGCCAAGGAATTTTTTCCATTAAACGATAAGCTTCCAAGATAACCTCCTCGCGTAATTTATTAGCAACTTAAAAGTATCAGAAAAGCGTTTATTGTCAAGTTAATAATGAAATTGTGAATATTATCTTTTTCAATTGAAATGAGCAGATGCATTTACTTCGATTTGAAATGTTGCATCTTCAGTTGAAATTGGAAATCAACGCGTACAGGAAGAATTCAATAGATTCTCCGAAAAGAGTCGCCCTCCATGCCCGATTTGACGCTTTTACCTAATCGTTGGTGAAAAGTTAATCTTGGGTCAATGATTACGGAAAGAAAGATAGCATAACGCCTGAATTAAGCCGCGCCGCGAAGCAGCGTCGGCTTGAATGAATTGTCAGGCCTGCTTGAGACAGACCTTTCTGTTGATTGCACGGATAACTAGACCATAAGAAATGAATTCAGGCGCAATCACATCTCGGCGAGCCATCAGCTGTTGCGCGGCACAGCCGTTGACGATCCGCCGGATACGCCAACGAATCACCGCGGCATCAGCGCGAACACCCCCCAGCCCAGGTATTCACGCGTGTAAGCGGCGTAGCGCTCAGGTTCCGAGGTCAGTTTGGCTCGAACATCTTTCGCGAACTCGTCGTCGGGATTAGCATCAAGCCATCGGCGCATGGTGAGCCATTTGGCCGCCTCGTATCTGTCCCAGCCGTCTTGGTCAGCCAGAACCATTTCAACGACGTCGTAGCCAAGGTGGCCGAAAGACGCGAGAAGTTCTGGAAGCATGAGAAACTCGGAGATTGAGTTGGCAAGACACCCCTTGGCAACATCTTCCGTCGGCGGTAACTGCCGCCAGTAGGGCTCGCCGATGAGGATGATCCCTCCGGTGCGCAGGCTCCGCGCCAGCAGTTCGATGGTGCCGGCGACTCCCCCGGCGATCCAGGTGGCACCGACACAGGCCGCCACGCTGACCT
>DATIGG010000387.1:0-2601 GCA_035454825.1 Thermodesulfobacteriota bacterium
GTCATTGCCAAAGATCATCCGCTTTAAAAGCGTCTTCCCCGTTGCTGTCCCAAAAAAGGCGTAGTGCCGATCCTTCGCTATATCCATGCCTACGATCAAATACTCCTCCGAATGCCTGATCTCTTTCCTCAGTTGACGAAATTCTTCCAGCCGGTTACGCTCTGTCTGTTCCATAGAAACCTCCTGCTTTTGAGCTGTTGTTGTGCGCACACACTCTTCACTCTTAACAGGAGGTTTCTTTTTGCGGTAGACCGGTATTATATTATTTCCGTTTGACTATTGGAAGTCTACCCTCTACCTAAAACTATATATAACGTAGTTAAATTATTTAAATAATTCCTTAAGCGTTCTTCCAGTCCACTACAAACATTCCTCATCTTGTCACCTTCACCCAAACCCTCTCCCGTCGAGGAAAGTCGAAAAACAGGGACGTCCATAAAAATATAAATTCACAAGCCAGAGCCTCTTTGGAAAGGGATTGATGCTCTTGGACAAGTAGATATTTATGATTTTATGGGCGTCCCTATACGTGGTATATACGTGGTTTCTGACGCTGCCGTGCCCTGTGCCCAGGGCCTGAATAATCAGGAGTTTCGTATCTTCGTCTGGCGGCAACCCTCTTGACATGTCTCTTTTAATTTCCTATCATGAATATAAGAAAATCGTATTATACGATAAGCAAACATTTTTAAGGAGACAAAAACCATGTCTGTAGTTAAAGTCAGACCAAGACGCCAGGTTACTATCCCAAAAGAAATCTTCAACAAACTTCATCTTGAGGAGGGGGATTTTATCGAGGCCAAGGCCGAAGACCAAAAAATTGTGCTTATTCCCAAAAAACTGGTGACTAAAACCGATGTTATCCCGCTCAGCAAAGAGGAACAGAGCATCCTGAAAAGGGCCCGGGCTAAAATTGAAAAAATCAAACAGGATATGGTTCATTCCAAGGGATTATTTGAGGAGGAAATTGCTGTGGCGGTGAAAGTGGGGCTCATCGATCATGACCAGGCCTGGTGGTGGTCCGAAGAATGGCAGAAAGACGAAAGGAAGGCGCAAAAAGAGATAAACGAGGGTAAGCTCCTGGGTCCATTTGGCACCGTGGAGCAGTTCAAGGCCGCGATTGAGAGCTAAAGAACCACGTCCATGGAAATAAAGCCCAGCTCAAAATTTACCCATGACTACAAAAACCTGCCGCCCTTGCTCCGCAAAAGAACGGATGAACAATTAAAACTCCTTCTTGAAAACCCCCAGCACCCGTCTTTAAGACTTAAGAAAATAAAGGGCTTCCCGGACATTTGGGAAGCCCGAGTCACAAAAAACTACCGCTTCACCTTCCAAATCCAGGGGAATTTTTATTTACTCCGGAGGATCGGCACCCACGACATTCTTAAACGGCCCTAAGCTTCACCGGCTATGTCGACACTATTTCTGCTTGCTCCAATCTTTTTTCTATCTCATTAGGTCTTGACAGAGTACCATAAATCGGTATATTTTAAGTAACACTATTTAGTGACACAAAAAGGGGGCGTATGAAAACGAAAGCCCATCTTGTTATTCCTCATGAGATACTATTAGAGGTTGACAGAATTGCCGGAAAGAGGAAAAGGAGCCTCTTCATTACAGAAGCTACTCAAGAAAAGCTTGAAAAGGAGCGGTTCTTAAAAATATTGGATGAGACAAAAGGAGCTTGGGCAGATAAAAACCATCCTGAATTGAGAACCGACCGGGATGTGGAACGATATGTAAGGGGGAAAAGGAAATCCTATCGGAAACGAATGAAAGGGATCGTGAATGAGTAGATTTCTTTTGGATTCCGATATCATCATTTGGCATCTTCGGGGAAGGGAAGAAGTGACGGAGATGTTGAGAGATATACAACGATTCGGGTTACCAAGTTGCTCGGCCCTCTCTGTTCTTGAAGTACAGGTTGGGGTGAAAAAAGGGGAAGAGGAGAGTACAGATCAATTTCTCAAATCTTTGAAAATTTTTGATGTCAATTGGGAAATTGCGAATAGGGCTGCTCACCTGATTCGGGAGTACAGCGCTAAAGGAATTAAAATAGATTTACCAGATGCTGTCATTGCGAGTACGTGTATTTTGCATGACTTGATTCTGGTTACCCGTAATAAAAAACACTATCCGTTTCGTGAAATTAAATTTCACTCCTTCCATGGCACGTGAAAAATTGAAATTTCATCAACAAGGAAGGCTATGTCTTCTCAGGATGAATGGGGGCATGATCCGTCCGTGCAGATGATGCGGCGGGTTTTCGCCCGGATGGAGAAGGCTCAAAAAGATTTATTGGAACGTCTGAAACTTTCCCCTCTGGATGAAAGGCTTCGACGTGTGCGTGAATTAACCCTTTATCTCTTTGAGCAGGCATGGCCACACGCCCAGCGGAAAGGACTGACCCAGACTGAGGAAGAAGTTGCGACTCTCTATCTTCATTGTCTCGTAAAGATGTTAAACGGGGAGGGAATAAAAACTCGCCCGGAGCTATTTTCAGGTGATCAAAAAATCGTTCAGTTCATGAGTGAGAGATTCCGATGATTCGCCTTCGCCTGTTTGGCCGTTGCCGCATCTATCATGATCCGGTCAGCC
>DATIGG010000388.1:0-5347 GCA_035454825.1 Thermodesulfobacteriota bacterium
GGGTCTTCTCGATCATCTCTTTTTCTTGCTGGTCCAGCCTCTGTCTTTTCTTCTCCCACTCTTTTTCTTGCTGCTCCATCACCTCTCTTTGTCTTTCGAGGACACTCTGGAGTTGATGAAGACGATTCAATCGATGATTCAGGTCCGCAACCTGCTGGCTGAGCTGTCCTAACCGTTCATCCCTTAAGTCCAGAAAGTGAGGACGTCGTTGGACGAGATCCTCCATCTCTTTTTCGAGTTCCAAGCTCGGCTCCAGCTTCCATGCCTCCTCCATCAGGCCATAGGCTACGGGCACGAGCTCGATCAAGCCACTCTTCAGAAGGTGTCCAGCCAGGACCCTGTAAGACGTCGCATATCTTTCTGGAGCCTCTCTCTTTTCTAATCCTTTAAGACTTGGGAAGATATCTGTGAAATCGATGATTTTGATGGCTTTCAGCAAGAGAACCGCCCTCTCAAAATCAGCCCTTTCGGTTTTGGCATACGTCAGGTTTTGGCCATGCCATCGGTACCGCAACAGGGCCCTATCGACGATGCGAATGTCATAAACCCTCAACATCCGGAGCCATATATCGTAATCTTGACAATATCGAAGCGATTCGTCGAAAGAGCCAACCTTTTCAAAACAGGCTTTTCTGCCCATGAACGTAGGGGCTGGCAAGAAATTTTTCTCAAAGAGTGCCGGGAAGATCTCCTCTTTGGTTCGATAGGGAACGTCAAACCACTCGATAATGGGGTCCTCGGTGATTTCGTACCCATTTGCATCAACAACCATCTGTCTGGAAAAGACCATCCCTAAGTCAGGGGACCCTGTTTGGAACTCTTCTAACTGAGTTTCGATCTTCTCGGGAAAAAAGAGATCATCGGAGGGGAGAAAACTGAAATACTCTCCTCGGGCCAGATCAATCCCTCGATTCAGGGTGGCGCTGAGGCCACGATTGGACTGGGAATAGTACCGGATCCGGTCGTCTTTAAATTTAAGGATTTCTGTTTCTGTCCCGTCCGTGGATCCATCATTGATGATGATCAACTCAAAGTCCCGAAAGGTTTGATCGAGAACACTCCGGATGGCCTCACTAACATATCGTTCATGATTATAGGCTGGAATGACCACACTCACATTGGGGCGTTTCATGCCTTTCCTCTACTATCCTGAAAAACTAATTCGGCAACTCGCTCTTATTCTGAGGATTACCTGTCAGAGCGGTTTTCTTAAAACCAGGACCACCTCATCGTCTCTTGACCATATTTTATTCAGGGCTTCTGAAAACCTTTCGATCTTCTGATTAAATGCCTCGATATGTTTATTGAACTCCTGCAAAAAAAGTTCCATGTCGCCTTTTTTGCCGTGAAAAAACCCCTTCCCGCCGTGATCCAGGGGAGGCATCGGGTCGAGGCGGGGAACCTCCAATCGGTTGGGCGTTTCCTCTTCGTTTGAATACACCAGTTTTAACCCGTAATGCTGGCAGACCGAGGCGATCAGGTTCCCGGTGTAAAATCGGATATGTTCCGGGTCCCTCCAGAAGCCGAAGAGGTGGAGCCGTATGGACCCTGGGTTAGGAAGAACTACGACCAGAACCCCACCCGGACTTAAGCGCATTATGATCAATTCAACCAGCCGGACTACCCGACCAAAAGGCAAATGTTCCATCAAATGGGAGCAGAAGATGCCATCGTATTTATCCTCGCTCTTCTCAACCCAGTCGACAAGGTCTGAGTGAATCACATTCAATCCTTTAAGAGACGCTTTTTTGACAATTTCTTCATCTCGATCCACGCCTATGGCTTCAATACCAGCCTCCTTGAGCAACTCCAGGAAAACCCCTGGACCACAACCCAGGTCCAGAACCCTCTCACACTCTTTAAAAAAATGGACCCTGGGCCGTTGAAGCATCCGGATATAATCAAGATCCATCAATTGAGATTCATAGTCAGCATAACGAAACGGCGTCATCTGCGCTTCTCGGCAATCCTTTGGTAAATATCTGACAATTCGAGGGCATGCTCCTCCATCGATTTCACCCCTGGCCTGCTTACCGCCATTTGTTGAATCAGTCGAGGTTCTTGAATGAATTGCATCATGCACCTCCTCAACCCTTCGGCATTCCCTGGTTCGAAAAGGAAACCGTTTACGCCCTCTTCCACAGCTTCAGGAATCGCACCAATTCTTGAGGCAATCACAGGCAGCCCTAAAAGGTTTGCTTCCCGGATCACGAAGGAGAATGATTCATAGCAGATGGAGGGCAGGACCACAACATCTTGATCGCTCAAGGCTTCTGCCAAGTGATCCCTTTGAAAGGAACCACGAAAATCGACCGAAAAGCCTGAAGCTTGTTGCTTTAAACGGTCGTAGTAGACTTCGTTCCACGAGTTTCGACTTCCATAAATCGTCAGGGTGGCTTTATCTTTGGGAAGAGTTTTAAAGGCCTCCATCAAGATATGGAGTCCTTTGATCGGGAGAATATTTCCAAAATAGCAAAACCTTACCGCTTCAGAATTCCTTTTCGCAGGCCGCTGCCGGAGATTTGTCCCTGCAACGGGAGGAATCCCCAAGGGAAGGACCCGGGTCCTTGGTTGGATGAAAGGATAATACTTCAAATACAGATCCCTGACAAAATGAGAGGGAATCAATAGTAGATCAGGTCCTTTCAATACTTCATACATATAACGATAACGGTGAAATGCCTCATAACCTCTCTCACCAAGATATTTAGAAGGAATGAAAAAGCGTTTTGTCCATTTGATGAGAGGAAACGGAAGATGCTCTTTCTGTCTCAAAAAAAACCTGGTTCTGAGATCCCGTGGGGCTGGAGCAGAATTGAGGCACGATACGCATTCTAATCCGTAGCGGGGGCCAGGGCATAAACGATCGTCTTCTTTCAGCAGATGAATTCGATGGCAGAAGATGAAGAAATCATGGAGGGTGAATACCAGGGGGTATCCCTCTTCCTTTGCGATCCTCAATAGATTTGCTGAGAGGGCAATGAAATGTTGAAAATGAACGAGATCGGGTTTCTCTTCTTTCAGGACTTTCATAAAGGGCTGGTCAAAGAAATGGTTGTCATAAAAGGCCCGAGAGTCCGAGACCCGGGTCAAATTATTCACGACACGGGTCACTTTGAGTCCATCTATTCCTTCCTGGCGGAACGAGAATTCTTCCTTGTCCGGATCCTCTTCCCGGCAGAAGATGGAGACTTCATGATTCAGATGAACCAATGCCTTGGAAAGATAGAAGGTGTAAAGCTCAACCCCCGCTTTTTCGTTCGGAGGAAACCCGTGGCTGACCTGGAGAATCTTCATTGTTCACTTCTTGATGATCGAAGGTTGAAGGGTGAATTTCTCTCTTAATTTTAATGGAATTTTATCAAGATGGGTCCCTAACCAGAGCCCTGTAAAGGCCGAGACATACCAGAAGAGGCTTGGGAAGAACCACCGGCAAAACCTCCACCCAGCTCCTGTTTCAGATCGGAAGAATTGAAAGTCTGCCTTGACCGACTGGCGGGTCGCGGAAAAAATCGCTCTAAACCGGGGGAATTCCTCTTTGCCGAAGATCTCTTTCATGGCTTTGGCATGTTCGAAGTGTCTCCGAAAATTCTTAATTGGCTTGTAGTGATGAGAATGAATGATAATGGAGTCAGGGACGTAAACGGTCTTATATCCCGATTCAAGGACCCTTTTAGCCCACTCTTGATCCTCTGCAAAATCGAGTCTCCGGAAGGGTAACCTTTCCCAGACCTCCCTCCGGATACACGAACTGGTGTTTGAGAACCAAATAAACGGGTAGGGACTCTCTTCATAGGCAGGGTTCCCGATCGCCACATTGACCCTTTTCATTTTTCCAGACGTCAACTCCGTTTGGAGAAGCTGCCTTTTTTCCATCAAAGGACAATCTCTCCTCGGCCGGTGGCTGCTGAAGGCGCCTGCCACAAACGGATCTTCCCGAATGGGACTTACCAACTTTTCGAGCCATGTTTCATCCCAGGGGATCGCATCCTGAGTTAGATAAACGAGATAGGCTCCATGAGAAAGAGAGGCGCCAAGGTTCCGTGTCTCCCCATGGTTAAACATCGCGGGAGGAATCTCCCTCACACGGACAGGGAATCTTGCCAAGATCTCTTTGCTATTATCCGTTGATCCTGAATCGATCGCTAAAACTTCAAATTCATCTTCAATGTTCTGAGAGAACACTCTTCCCAACACTCCCTCCAGATAGGCTCCCCCATTCTTAACAAGGATGATAATGGAGATCTTTACCATAAATTTAAAACATCATTGCAAATTGAAAGATTAGCAATGATCAATTAGCAATAAGTGTTAAGAATCAAGTTTTTGACATTTTTTTCTGGTTTTCATTGCTATGCACAACGACATTAATGGCGACAAAGGGTGTCATTCCTGCCCCGTATCAAGTACGGGGTAAACTCAGCAGGAACCCAGAAAAACACCGGATTCCGGGTCAAGCCCGGAATGACAATCCATATAGAGCTTATGTCGTCATGTATAATTGCCAATTTTGCAATGCCCATTTTGCAATGATTCTCGCTCCTATTCTTCTTCGCTCTTGGTCAGATCCTCGAACCGGATATCCAATCCCAGAATTCCCTTAATCTCTCCCGTTTCATCCCGAATTGGTCCCGACAGAGTGATGCAGAGAGCCCCTGTATGTTTTGAAGAATAAAGGTCAGTGACGTGAATTTTCCCATCCTTTAAGGGATTGATGAACCAAGGCCTGTCCGAGTAGCTTTCTCCCGGCGGAACGTTCGCAAATTTTGCTTGGTCAACGGGCTGGCAGATGGTTCGCGTAATCTTCTTCCCGTGGATATTGACGACGTAAACATATTGCAGGTAAGGATAGTCATCGACAAGAGATTGAAGGACCGGTTCCATCTGCGCTGAATCCATCGATCTCATGTTGGGTTGCTCAATCACCCGCTCGATGATATGATAGGCCATCTCGCGGGCCCTTGCCTTGAGCCGATCAAACTCAGAGACAAAAATCTCAGGAAGGTATTTCCGGGTGACCTTCTCCATCTCCGGATCCGAGATGGCGGTCAATCTTCCCTCCTCATATTGTTTGGTCACCCACCGGTTGATTTTGGCTGCGCCCGGATGGGTCTTTTCCACCCGGTCTTTTCCCGTTAAGGCGAAATGGGAATTGATCCACTGGGCAATCCCGGCCAATCCAGACTTATCATTAACCGAAATGGAAATGGGCCGGTTCAAGATTTTCGTCGTGTTGAAGATATTGTAAATCTCCTCATTTTTCAGAATGCCATCCGCATGGATCCCGGCACTGGTGGCATTGAAGTTGGCTCCAACCAGAGGCATATTCGGAGGAATGGAAACCCCG
>DATIGG010000389.1:0-8024 GCA_035454825.1 Thermodesulfobacteriota bacterium
TCTCCCGGCATATCCGGGCTGGCACATGCTCAATGATGTGAACTTTCCCCCCCTGCTCCAGGATGTACGTGACTTTCGTTTCGATCATTGTTTCCTTCATGCTGATAACCTCTTTAGTTCTGATCTTCTGATCCTGAAATCCACCCATACCTCTGAGTCTGGTTCATAGAGGGTGACAACCGATATGCTATTTTGTAGAGAGAAAATCGATGACGTAGGGTTCCACTCCAGAGGAGTGACGAGAAGCGTAGTCCTTGATGAGACGAGCAATTCGGGCAAACTTGTCTCCCTGAATGGTATAAGGAATGATGAGCACGCCCCAATGGGGCTTATGGTCATTAAAGAATTGAATCGTAAGTTTTATGAAATCATCTCTATTTCTTGTTACAAGGCACCTCTTCTCTCGGGCGGCGTATTCCAATTGTTGTCGATCTGATCCTTCCAGCATTCCTGACTCATGGACACTGATCGCGTCGACTCCATTTTTTCGCAAGATTTCGGCAATCTTCGGGCTAAGATCCTCATCCAGATAAAATTTCATGAATGGGCGCTCAAAAAAGGATAACGCTCTTCTATCTTTTTTTCATCCCAGCTCTCGTTTTGATCAACCAGTTGATCAATTTCTTGAGAATAGACCGAATAATAGCCAAGAGCGGCCCTGAGTTGCTCCGCAGAGAGCCAATGATAGGCGCTCTTGAGCCGCTTAAAGTCCTGCCCCATGCTCCGATAGGCAGAGATGATCTCCCATACTTCAATTCCTGCGCCGGCCAATCTGGCTCTTCGGCCACCCGTTCCCTCGACGAAAATGATCCCGGGGCAGCGCCTCATTTTGATGGCTTCCTGCAGTAAGTTCTTGGCAATGGAGGAGAAATCCTGTCCTGTCTCCTTGGCTATCTGTTCAATCTCTTTCAATGTCTCTTCGGGAAGACGCAAACTCTTTTGAACGCCAGGCATATCTTTGATCCTTTCAGTTTAAACCTCGGCTAATCATATTCCAATATTAGACCATTCTCTAAAAAAGTCAAGACTGTTTTAGACCTTGGCCTAATTCAGACACCTTGATGTAGCAGACAGCTCTATTGAAAGCTTGAATCTCTTGTCAAGTTTTCGGTTAACCGCAAAGTGTCATTTTTTTTGCGTCAAGAAGATAGCTTCAAACGTCTGGCGATGCTCTACCTTCGTTGTTTGGTCAATGATAGCGTAGAATCCTGTCCAAAAAAGGCGAGAGGAAAGTCAAAGACGCCTTGGATACCTACAGGAACTGTTTTTACACTGCATTATTTACAGTTTGTCCATAAACGTCTTCCTCCGTCATGCCGGACGTGATCCGGCATCCAGAACCTTTTGAAAACACTGGATTTCCCGACCCGGCAAAATTGATCATAGGTCGGGGAATGACGACCTTTTCACAAACCGTCAGTTTATGGACAGACTCTATTTAGTCCAGATTAATATAATGGAATGCTCCGGTGCAACAAACAAGGTAAAACGATATTGATTTTTGCTTTACTTTATGGTAAAAAGTAAATACATTCCTTCGAAAGGAGACTTTTTGTGAAAGCGTTGGTAACCCTGAGCAGCAAAAATCAGATTGCCATTCCCAAGTCAGCACGCCAGAAATTAGCGATTGGTCCTGGAGATCAATTGATCCTCAATGTGGAAAAGGACAGCCTTATCCTGAAACCGAAGCCAAGAAGCTACTCAAAACATTTGCGGGGCTTACACCGGACGATCTGGCAAGGAGTGGATGCTACTGATTATGTAAGAAAAGAAAGACAAACCTGGGAAGACAAATGAAACGACTGCATGACTTCCTTAAGAAGCATCCGGTCATAGGACTGGATACCTCTCTATTCATTTACCACTTTGAAGATGATCCCCGTTATGCTCCTCTTACAGAAGTTATTTTCACCGCCCTCGAAAAAGGAACGAATAAGGGAATCACATCCTACATGACGCTGATGGAGATCCTCACCAAACCTAAAGCAGAGGGGTTTTTGGAAGCAGTGCGGGATTACGAATATTACTTGACCACATTTCCAAACCTTGCTCTTGTTGAATTGGGCCTTGAGGTTGCCAGAAAAGCTTCTGACCTGAGAGCAATTCATCGAATCAAAGCGCCTGATGCCATTCAGATTGCTACGGCTCTTTTCTGCGGGGCAACTGCTTTCTTGACCAACGATGGAATTTTTGAGCGGGTCAAGGAAATTCATGTTTTGATCCTTGATAAACTTTTAGGGACTGCGCATCCATAACGTGAACAATCAATCCACGCGTCCTGATCCCTTCGATTTGCCTTCCTGTTCTTCTCCAACCTTTCGAATGAGCCTCTCCTTCCACCGTTCATCCTGAGCCTGTCGAAGGGCAGAACGGTGCCGTTCATGGTTCGACAAGCTCACCACGAACGGTCGTTGCCATATGCACCTGTTCAAGTTATTCGCGCACATCCCCTTAAATTAACGGAAGTTCTAAAGCACCGGAAGAAAGGAACACTGGAATGATGGAATAATGGCATTGCTGTCCAAGATAAGTAAACGGCAGAGCCGGTTCTATCGATTTCATTGGGCTTTTTGGATTCGAAAGTGCTTTGTCTCAATCCAGGTTCATCGCAGAGACGCAGAGAACGCTGAGGGAATGTTTTATGATCCAATCGGGAGACGGCGATTGGATCATAAACTTCCGCCCTACGGGAATTAGACTCAGGTCTGCGTTTCATGGTTTAGCAGCGCCCAAAATGCATGTTCTGACCTTAAAAGAGGGTTTTTATTTGGCGGCCTCTCACCGCCAAATAAAAAAATCAATCCTCTGTGACCTCGGCGTCTCTGCGTTGAAAATCCTATTTTGGACAAGAGTGGAATAATGGTGAAAAAAATATAAGGAATAGAAGAACGCCAAGAACGATTAGGCCAAGCCGCGATCATTTGCTTTTGGCTTCGGTCATAATGCATAAAGCAAGACATCGTGTCCTGGCCCTTATGTCCTCGCGAATTATGGCAGTGAGGAAAGCCATCGGTCTGCTGAGATCACCCATTGGGTGAACCCCTCCGTCCGAAGCTTCTTACAGACTCCAGGCTGATGAACGACCTGAAGGGCGTGGGGGACGTCGAGTTTCTTCTGGAAGTAAATCAAACTTGGATCAAGCCTCAATTCTGATACCTTACACTCAATGAGGCAGAGCGGTCTCCCTTTCTCGGAGAGGACAAAATCCACCTCTCTCTTCTCTTTATCCCGGATATAATTCAAATCGAGTTGGGCCTCCCCCGTAGCCTTCCATAACCGCGTCGCTTTCAACAGATGAAGCGCAACAAGATTCTCAAAACGAAATCCTTCGTTCGCAATCTCGACCCAATCAAACAGGTAAGCTTTTGCCTCTTTTCGGAGCGCTCGTGCCAACCTCCCTCTAAATGGAGTAATCCGGAACAGATAGAAGAACTGTTCAAGGGCCAGTAACCAATCCCGGATGGTCTCAAAAGCTACCCCCACATCCTCCTTAAGGGAATTCAAAGAAAGCGGGCTTCCGATTCGTTCCGGAATGAGATGGGCGAGATGCTCCATCAAAGAGATCTCGCGAATGGAGGTGGCATCACGAATGTCCTCTCTGATTAAAAGCGTTTTGCGTTCGGAGAACCATCGACGATAAAAGGTCGAGGCTCCCCTTACGAAAGGTTCGGGAAAACCGCTAAACTGATACAGATGACTGTATCGCTCCATACTCTCCTTTGAGGAAGGAGGGGGATCCTCCAGCCGCTCCATGAACTCTCTGAAAGCAATGAGTCTCCCTCCCAACTCTCCCAGACTCAACGGGTAAAGAGGGACACTGAAGTACCGACCAAGCAGGCTATCTCCTCCCTTCTTAAATAGTTCGAGGCGTCCGCTTCCTGAAACCAGAAACCGGAATTCGTCTCTATAGTCGTCATAGACTCCCTTCAGGTAGTTCTTCCATCGCCTGTATTTATGGATTTCGTCGAGAACCAACAGGAAGGGTTTTTGGGGATCTCGGTTCTCTTTCTCAAAGAAGAGCGGATCGGTGAGGATCCTCTTTTGATGGGCGACATTGTCCCAATTGAGATAAAGGCCTTGACCAAAATGCTCTTTGTAATGTTTTGCAAGCGTGGTCTTTCCCACCTGCCTTGGGCCACTTACAAAGGCCATTTTGTTATCCTGCTCAATGGTCTCCTGGATGATCACAATGGCGGTTCGGCTAATCATAATCCAATATTAGACCATCCTCTAAAAAAGTCAAGACTTTTTTAGACTTTGGTCTAATTCAGACACCTTAATGCATCAGACAACTCTACACTTTACAGTTACTCATTTCAACCGAATCGGTTGTGGAAATTCTTCGGCCAATGCCTAAGAGGTTGAATTCCTGCCCTTTGTAAAGGGTGAAAAGGATAGTAACTTTCCATAGTAGGAACCAGGAACCTTCCTTGACAAGGCGGGGTTTTCGCCATACTTTGACGCTCACCTGACTTGACCCATCTTTACTCATCTGAATTGACCCACCGCTAAAGTCCCCAGGAGTTTGACCCACCGTTGTCCTCGGAGAGGGCTGCTTTTTGTTTTCATTTCTTTAACAATTATCGTATTGGCTTTTTGAAGGGATAAAAAGGGAAAGCCCGAAGAGGCAACTTCGGGCCTTGAAGGAGAGCTTCGCAAACAATCGGAAGCTCAAGTACTCACTTATTTCTATCATGGCTTCTGACTGTTCGCAAGGTCGGAGGCCATTTTTTGTTCTTGGTTGAGGTGTTTTGCCGCTGGTGCGGGGCGAGTTTCTGGGTATGTCAGCGATGCTGGAGAGGGCAGGCCTATTGCTCCGAGGAGTGCCGGCGTTTAGGAAGACGCCGAGTTCACCGGGAAGCCCAACGACGTTACCGGCAAACCCCAAAAGGGAAGAAGGCTCACCGGCAAGGGGAGAACCGCCGTCGCCACGGTTGGAGCAAAGAGAATGAAAGAAAGATGGATGATCCATCTTCAAAAGGGTTGACTGGGTATGCTATAGGGCTTCTTGTCTATGCTCACTTTCTTACGGTTCGTATCAGAGCGTGGTTTGACAGAAGCAGACGGTGCCATTTTTGTGGATGCAGGGGTCAGGCGGTAGATCGATTTCCCCGTCGGGAGTGAGAAGGTCGTGGATTCTGGACATCTTCGGGAAGTCAAAGAGATCGAGATCGCACAGCTTCATCTTCGCTATGCCCATACCCGGATCGAGAGGCCGGATAGGGTATTAGCCCTGGCAGGTTCTATCGAGCGCTTCGGGCAAATTCTGCCTGTGATTGCTTTGAGGGAGGGCAATTGCTTTGTCTTGCTTGATGGCTATCAGAGGGTGAAGGCTCTGGAGCGCTGTGGACGGGATACGGTCATGGCAGAGATCTGGGAATGTAAAGAAGAAGAGGCTCTGGTAGAGATTCTCGCTCGGACTCATAGCCGTAAATGGGATCTGCTGGAGGAGGCGGCCCTTTTGCGGGAACTTCAAGATCAATACCACCTCTCCCAAAGCAGGATCGCCTCCAGGGTGGGACGGAAACAGAGCTGGGTCTCGGGATGCTTGGCTCTTTACGGTGCCCTTTCTGAAGACCTTTTGGAGTCCATTCGGAGGGGATCGATCTCAACGTGGGCAGCCACCCGTGTGATTGTCCCTATTGCGCGTGCAATACCGGAGCATGCCAAGATGCTTTCCGAGAATCTTTCCAAAGAGTCTCTGTCCACACGGGAACTGTCCCTTTTGTTCCATCACTACCAGAAGGCCAATCGGAAGCAGAGAGAGAACATTGTCTGTGAACCCTTCCTCTTTCTAAAAGCGCTTCATGCGAGGGAGGAAGCCGCGGAGACCATGAGCTTGAAAGAAGGGCTGGAGGGCAAATGGCTCAGGGATTTGAGAGTGATCACTCATATGCTTCGAGGGCTCCGAATACGAGTCCCTACGCTCTTGTACTCAGAGCAGTCCCCTCTTGACCGACGCATCCTGCTGGGGGCTTTTGAAGACAGTCAGAGACAATTCATGGAACTTGAAAAACAGATCAGGAGGTATGATGGCCATGATCATCACCCAGGAGACGAAGCAAGCCATTTTGAGCCTCTTTCAGAGAGGAGTTCAGATCCGGCAAATCAGCCAACTCCTTCAGATCTCCCGAAACACGATCCGGCGTGTGATCCGAGGGAAGTGGCAAGAAAGGCCAAAAAGATCATCTCCCTACCAGGAGTTATTCCCCATCATCCGGGAGGCCTTCGGCCGCACAAAGGGTAATGTCGTCAGGGTCCAAGAGATCCTCGAAAGTGAATACGGGAGGACGGTTCCTTACACCAGCCTGACCCGGATTGTTCGAGGTCTCGATCTGAGAGCAGATAAGAAGAAGCCTCGCTCAGGGAGCTATGAATTTGGTCCGGGTCAGGAGATGCAACACGATACTTCTCCCCACCCGGTGCTCATGGGTGAGAGGAAGATCAAAGCCCAATGTGCGGGGTTAGTCCTCGGTTACTCCCGAAAGCTCTTTATCCAGTATTATCCGACCTTCACCCGCTTCGAGGCCAGGGTCTTTCTCGATCGAGCCTTTCGATTCATGGATGGCACCTGCTCGCGCTGTATCATCGACAACACCAGTGTCATCGTGGCTCACGGCACTGGTCCCGATGCAGAGATTGCCCCGGAGATGGAACGTTTTGGACAAATCTTCGGAGTCAAGTTCATTCCCCATGCCATCGGCGATGCGGACAGAAAGGCAAAAATGGAGCGAAACTTCTCCTATGCAGAACAAAACTTTCTTGCAGGTCGCACCTTCAAGGATTGGTATGACCTCAACGAACAGGCCAAAAGATGGTGTCAGGAAGTGGCGAACCAAAAGGTGAAACGGTCCCTGGGCATGAGTCCCGAAGCTGCCTCCCTGATGGAAAAACCTCATCTCACGCCCCTTCCGCCCTATCTCCCTCCTGTCTATCAAACCTTGGATCGAACCGTCGATGTGGCGGGCTATGTGAAAGTGGAAACCAACCGCTATTCAGCCCCGGAGCGGTTGATCGGCAAGGAGGTCGAGGTCCATAAGTTATGGGATCGGGTCGAGGTCTTCTTCAAAAATCAAAAGGTGGCCGATCATCCCAGACTCCTCGATAAACGGGAGACCCGAATCACCGCCGATGGACATCACCCTCCGTTTAATCGCCAAAAAGCCCATGAGGGACCCTGCGCCGAGGAGAAGACCCTTCTTGGACACCAGGCATGGCTCGACCAGTTTGTCAAAGAGATCAAAAGGCATTCAGGTGGAAGAGGAGTCAGAGCCATGCGCAAGCTTTTGGATTTGAAACGGACCTATCCCGCAGAGGCATTTGAAAAAGCCGTTCTGGAAGCCCTTCGTTATGGACTTTATGACTTACCTCGCCTTGAGCAAATGATCCTGTCCTATGTCGCTGGGGACTTCTTCAACATCGAAGAGGATGAAGCGTCATGAACGCTAAACTCTATCAATTGCTTGCCCAGTTACGCCTGAAGGGAATGGCAGGCGCCCTCGACCCAGAAATCCAAAGAGCAGAAAAGGAGGCCGCTCCTATCTCGGAAGTTCTTCATCGTCTCCTGGTCCAAGAGCAGGCCTACCGCCAGAGTCAAAGCCTCCTCTATCGTATCAAGCAAGCCAAAATCCCCTGGGACTGGACCCTTAAAACCTTCCCCTTCGACAAACAGCCGGGTGTCAACAAGGCCCAGATCCAACAGCTCTCGGGGTTGGCCTTCGTGGAACGAAAAGAGAATATTGTCTTCATCGGAAACCCAGGCACCGGAAAATCAGGCCTCGCCATCGGCCTCTTACGTCAGGCTCTGCTCTCCGGGTACAGAGGTCGATTCTACCACGCCCAGGATCTCCTGGACGAACTCTATGCCTCTCTGGCAGACCGATCCAGCCCAAAGTTCATCCAGCGCCTCTGTCGCTACGATCTCCTTTTGATTGATGAGTTGGGATATCTGACCCTCAAGCCGGAGCAGATTAATGCCTTCTTTAAACTGATGGGGGAACGCTATGGGAAAAAATCCACCCTCA
>DATIGG010000390.1:0-4537 GCA_035454825.1 Thermodesulfobacteriota bacterium
GATATTAAATGCGTTTGTATTAGATACGGTTTCAACTTAGAGCGGTAGGCTCGTCCCCGGGGTTTTTTCTATTCTAAACTCCCAGTAATCCTGTGATCACGAAAATCAGCAGGAATCCCAGAAGTGTGAATGCTATGGAAACCAGCGGATGACTCTTTTCATGGGCTTCCGGAAGTAGATCTGCAGATCCCAGATACAGGAATCCTCCGGCAAAGAACGGCAGGAATAATATTAGATAATTCTCAGGGATCCTGATAACGAGGGTGGATAATACACCCAGCACGGGAGCAATGGCATCCAGCAGGAGCATCTTAATCGAAGATCTCAAGGAGTTTCCCGAATTTAGCATGACTGTTACTGTATTAAGGCCATCCGAAAAATCATGGGCTAGTACTGCAAATGCTACGATGATACCAACATGGAATTCCAGCTGGAATCCTATTCCGATTGTCAATCCGTCCATGAAGCTGTGAGCGGAAAGCTCAGCAGCCCCGAAAAGCCCTCCCTTGGGGTGACGCTCATTGGTGCATGTCCCGTCGGGGAGGCAGATCCTGTGAACAGAAAAATAGCGTTCGAGTATGAGGAGGAATATGAAACCTACAGCGGTTACATACATGACCTGCTCAAGTGGTACCCCGGCATTCGTAGCCAGCCTGAAGGTCTCCGGAAGCAGGTCAAAAAGGGACACTGCTATGAGAACCCCGGCCGCAAAAGCCGCAAGCATTCCGAATCTCTTTCTGTACCGGACAGCAAACAACCCGCCACCCAGTGTGGAAAAAAATGTGAGCACACCGAAAATGATTGGCAACATACTCATGCATTCACTCGCTTTTGCTGCTGGCCATCCTTATCCTTTGCCAGCCACCATAAACTTCAGACAGCATTATAGTGTAGAAGCGGGTCGTCTTTCAACCTTGTTGATTACATCAGGGGCCTCTTAACGGCGGATAGGTTCAGGTGAGCGATGCAGCTTTTTAAGCATAGGGGGTACCACAGGGACTTCGGAAATCAGGATCCAGGTTTTGAGTAATGAAGTTAAATAAGGAAGTGAGTTGGGAGCATCGGGTTCGCTTGGTCAGCTGCTTTTCCTTGAGTGATGTTTGTAAGAAACAAGAGGACTCTTCGGGGGTCAGAGAATCGATTCGTAGGGTTTCAGCATCTGCCATCGACCATCAGTTTTCCAGACTTCAAAAAACCTACAATCTAAAAATCATATCCGCGCCAAACCTTTCTCCGAAACAGGCTAAGGTCTTGGCAAGATATTCACTGGTAGAAACTTCTCTGGGCTGACTGTTTTTGCTTTCGGATTCCTTTGAGCTGGCGATTTACTCTCACTCCTCGAACACCCCAAATCGAGTCAGAAGGATCTCGGTTATAGAGGCGCGTCCGTCGCGTTCCATGAAGCCCTGATCGTAGTCCCTTTCCCTTTCACCGACTCAATGGCAAAGGACCCGTTCGATATTTCAACCCGCTCCCTCATGCTGGTGATTCCGAATCCCCTTTGGGTACTTTCGATGGATAGGACTTTATCCACGTCGAACCCCTGGCCGTTATCCCGAATGATCAATTCGATCCTATCACCGGCTTTGCGGAGCGCAAGATCCACAAGATCTCCCTTGCTGTGTTTTGCAATATTGTTCAATGCCTCCTGCATGAGTCTGTAGATGGTCGTCTTCAGAAGGGGGTGGACCGCTTCTTCCATTATCTCGATCCGTGTTTCGATGCGAATGGCAGGATACGTCTTCTGAAATTCCCGGCGGAACCACGTAATAGTCGGCAGAATACCCAGATCATCCAGGATGGAGGGCCGCAGTCCCAATTGAATTCTTCGAGCCTCCTCGATGTTTCCTTGAAGGATTGGGAGGATGACCTCCAGGAGCTGGGGGCCGACCTCGACCCCGTCTTTGATGAGTTGTTGGAGGATGCTGTCGACCTTGAATTTGGTGGAGGCTAAGGACTGCCCAATCCCATCGTGGATCTCCTGGGCCACCCGTTTTCTTTCACTCTCCTGGGCTGTCAGAACCCGGGAAGAGAGACGCCGGGACACCTCCGATTCCCGCAATATCTCCTCCATCCGCTTCTGCTCGGTGACATCTTCAATGGCAAGGAGGATCATCTGTGTCCCGTTGCCCGTCTGAGCGATACGCCGGGCGTTAAGCCGCATGGTTCTTCGTCCGATGACTGGAAAGTCGTGTTCAATCTCAAGGTCCTGCAACGAAGTGTTTTGGGGAAGAATCTCCTCTAACAGTTTTTTCAGGTCTGGAATATCCCACTGGTGGTTGCCAAGCTCGTAAATGACGTGGCCTTCCGTCTTCCCGGGTGAGGTCTGGAATGTCTGGTAAAAAGAGCGGTTCGCCGTCTTTATGTGAAAATTCTTGTCAAGGACGATGAGAGGCTCCCGAACCGTCTCAACGATCGCTTCAGCGTAATCCCGGGACTCTTTTACCTGCTCCAGGCTTCGTTTGAGGGCATCAATATTGATCCACGTCAGAACAGCACCCTCGATCCTGTTTTCCGTTGTCCTGTAAGGCCGTATCTGCATGGAATACCAGAGACCCTCCCGGTCCTGGATCTCTTCTTCTTTGACGACGCCCGTGTGGATTACTTCCAGAATCGACGTCTCCAGGTCAGGAACATGGATGCCGAGCTGGATGTGAAGGATCGACCGTCCTATATCGGTAGCGGCTAAGTTCAGGACCTTTTCCGCCACCGGGGTGAAGCGTCGGATGCTGAGGTCGCTCCCCAACATGATGACAGGGAGATTGACGCTCGTAAGGAGATTGATCATGTCGAAATTGAGCTGGTCCAGCGTCAGATTCCGGCTCTGGAGCTCATCGTTCAGCGTCGTCAGTTCTTCATTGGTCGACTGGAGCTCTTCCTTGGCCGTTTCCAGTTCCTCATTGATGCTTTGAAGCTCCTCGTTGCCCGACAGGACTTCTTCGTTCGCGGACCTGAGCTCCTCGTTCGTGGCTTCGTACTCCTCAATAATCGATTGGAGATGTTTCTTTGCTGCCTGGAGCTCCTGTTCCAGCCGGATTATCTCGCCATTTTCTTCCCTCTTCTCTGTCTGTCTCCGTTTTCCCTTGGCTCTCACAAGCGCTTTGGCCCCAAACTCACCCGAAGGAGGGGCGATGGCATCTTCAAAGAGGATCAACAAGTAACCTTCACCGGGGCGAGGGGCCTTAACTGGAACTACCTCCAGGTTTAGCTCCTTGAAGTGATCGTTGAATTTGATTTGCAAGCCCTCGGTCCTGACAGGGGTGCCCTGCTTCTTCGCTTCGTGGATCGCCGTCCGCAAAGGTAACTTTAGACCCTCCCGAGCCATTTTTAGAAGATTCAAGCTCGCCCCTCCCGGCGAATGTTCAAGGTAAAAACCGGTATGCCCATGGAAGTCAAGGATTTCCATCCGGTCATTGACGACGACACCGGCCGGAGCATATCTTGACAGGATGATTCGCTCAGCCTCTTTTTTGACATCGAACCCTGCCTCATCCGTATCCCCGGCGATAGCGGCTTTTCTTGATCCGTAGTCCATGGGGGCGAGGTCGAAGGCAACTGGATTTGGCACCAGTTTTTTAGAATAGATTTTATATTTTCTGTCTGCAGTGGCAAAGAGGTCCGGGAACCGGCCGATCGCCTCCGACTTTCCGAGCAGGAGAAATCCGGCCGGTTTAAGAGCGTAGTGAAAAACCGCCATGGCCCGTTTCTGTAGGACCGGCCCCATGTAGATCAGGACATTACGGCAACTGATGAGATCGAGATTTGAGAAAGGGGGGTCCCGGGTTAAGTCATGTTTGGCAAAGACGCACACCTCACGGATCGATTTTGAGACCTGATAACTACCGTCCGCCTTGACAAAGAAGCGCTCCAGACGTTCCGGAGAGAGATCCCGTACAATGTTCTCCGGGTATCTGCCTGCCCGGGCCTTGTCAATGGCCCTGTCACTGAGATCCGTGGCAAAGATCTGGATGGGAATATTCGTAACGTTTTTCCCCAAGAATTCAACCAGCGAGATGGCGACCGAGTAGGCTTCCTCGCCGGTCGAGCATCCCGGCACCCATACTCGGATCGGTGCCCGGGGAGATCGACCTTTTGTGATCGCGGGGAAGACTTTCTCCCCCAGGGCTTCAAATGTTTCGGGGTCCCTGAAAAAGCCGGTCACGTTGATCAGAACGTCATGGTACAAAGCCTCCACTTCAGGGGGGTTGCCTTGAAGGTGTTTTACATAGTCCTTTGCGTCTTCCATTCTGAGGAGAGCCATGCGCCGCAGGATTCGCCGTTTGAGCGTCTCATGCTTGTAACAGGTAAAATCGACACCGGCGGAGGACTGAAGGAGACTGAAAATCTTGGCAAGATCATCTCCGTTCTTTGGGAAAGAGTCTTCCGCCCTTATCCCGCCGGTCAGTGTCCCAGCCTTCCCCAGGAGATAGGCCGGGGGATAACCCTGAGTATACGGATGGCGGCTGATTCTGACCAGCTCCTTTGCGATCCCCTCGGGAGGAAGAATCAGATCGACAGCGCCGGCTTCAACGGCGCT
>DATIGG010000391.1:0-3245 GCA_035454825.1 Thermodesulfobacteriota bacterium
TACGGTAAGGCGAGGGGGCTTCGTGGCTTCACCGCGGTCATCCTGTCAGAGAACCCGAAGATGATCAACCTCGCCAAACGGGCCTGCAATAACGTCTCGTTCAAACGCCAGGGCATCACCTACGAAGTAACGATGCTTTTCGATTAAGCAGAGTAAATTTAGTTAGAAATTAGCTTTCACCCAACGGTAATGGTAATCCCGCCGTAGGCGGGACCCGTATCGTCATTCGGTTATCCCGTTATAGGCGGGATTGGTCCTAAGAACTTGACGTAACCCCTTGACACTAAACGAAACGGGCTTCCTTGCCGTAACCTTAAGCCAGAACCGGAGGCTATTTTCATGGTTCGAGCGCGCCCTCCGGGCATGGGGCATTAGAGTCTGTTTATAAAGTCTGTTAGTTCGTCATACCGGACCCGATCCGGCATCCAGAGACTCTTGAAAACACCGGATTCCCGCTTTCGCCGGAAAGACGACTTTGGGGGAAGCCGTCAGTTTATAAACAGATCCTAATCATTAACAGGTGCCGTGAGGGCACCAGGCTCTGTCGTTTCTACTTGAAAGACCGAGGAACCCCTTTTTATCATACACGGTATAACTTCCTTCTTCACATCTGTAGTCGACCCGATACCTGCCATCTTCTTTATAGGTTCATCCGGGTATTGAGTGGGTAACCTCCCCTTATGTTAACCCCCCTTCATCCCCCCTTAATTCAAGGGGGGAATAGAGGGGGGGGTACTCCTAAGACGGGTAAAGCACCCACACAAAAGCCGGAGAACCTTTTTATAATATACATCTGCATTCACGGGGCATAGCTTATAGTTCACCCCCCTACTATTTCATCTATCTTTATTCTCCTGCGTAAAATAATTAGGCACTTGACGAAATCAATATGTTAGAAAATAATTAACCGAAGCTGCTGTGCCAATTTCTGTGGAAGGATGACTGACATATTGAATTCGCACGACATTTCTTCTTTTTTAGGGAAGACAAAAATCTTTTCGTCTTTGGGCGAACAGGACCTGAAAAGCCTGGCCGGACTTTTGCAAACCACAGAATCCCCTGCCGGAGAGATTGTAATCCATCAGGGAGACTTTGGCGACTCCGTCTATTTTATCTGTCAGGGAGAAGTCGATATTTTCGTCGTTAATCAGGAAGGGGCGGAAAATACCATTGGTCACCTCAAGGAGGGTGACTTCTTTGGAGAAATGGCCCTCCTGACAGGCTCACCACGCGCAGCCTCAGTGAGGGTTACCCACGGCGCCCTCTTCTTCGTTCTGCACAAGAACGATTTTGATGCCTTCTTGAAGGAGCATCCCCATTTAGCCATCCTCTTCTCCAGGATCCTTGCCGAGCGCATTCAGACCACAAACTTAAAATACCTTCACCAAGTAAGCCAGGGAGAGCAGTTGAAAAAACTCCTTTCCAGAGGAGAGGAGCAACATCTGACTCGACTCATCGGAAAGACGAAGCAGTTTCAGGCTATAGAAAAGAAGATCGATGAGATGGCGGAAAACGATGAGCCTCTGATCATTGTCGGTCCGAGCGGAGCTGCTACCGATGACGTGGCCAGGTTGATACACCTCAAAAGCCGACGCCCTGATCGGCCTTTCATGATCGTGGATCTTGCGGGAGGCGATGAATGGCGGATCTCCCTCAACCGAATCAAATCCTCCGTAAACAATGCTGTGGATGAGGCACAACTTTTTGAAGAGTACCAGATCAGCACCCTTTTTGGTCATGAACGGGGCGCCATAACCGGCACTGAAGTGAGTCGCCTGGGGTATATTGAGTTGGCTGATGGAGGGACCATCGTCCTTAAGAATATTGACCGCCTTTCTCCGGGCACAAGGGAAAGACTCCTTCTCTATTTCCTGGAAAAGGGGTTTTACAGGCTTGGGGGAAAGGAGAGAACGATAGCGAATACCAGAATCATCGCCACCCTCAACACCGATCAAAACGGTGAAGATGTAAGGAAGTCCCTCAGGGGCAGGGTCCCTGACTTCCTGTGGAATAGCAGAATCGATTTGCCTCCGCTGGCTATGCGGAGGAGGGACATCCCGATGATCGCTGAGTCTTTCCTTGAGAAGCATGCTCTTTTAAGCGGAAAGCCTATCAAATCTATCTCACCCCAGGCTCTGAACATTCTCGTGAGATACTCCTGGCCAGGGAATGACCGGGAACTGGAAAGCGTTATCGAGAGAGGTGTTCTGGTGTGTGACGGAGACTCTCTCCTCGATGAACACATCTTTCTCGGATTGATCCCCTTTTCGGAAAAGGGGCGCTTGAACCTCCTTCGGCTTGAAAGCATCCGTAGCCTGTTTGCAAGCCGGAAGATCAGGTTGGCTTTCCAGGTCATCCTCGTTCCTCTTCTGCTTAATATTGCCCTGATAAGCCTTCTCGGCATCCGGGTAGGTGAAGGTTACCTGGGGAACAGTTTCTTTTGGTGCTTTATGCTTCCCTACCTGTTGTTAAGTTACGTGGTTCTCGGCAGGGTATACTGCGGGATCTGCCCAATCTCCGGTCTAACCAGGGTGTTCCGAAAATTGGGATCGAGGAACCTTCCTGCCCCGAAGGTTTTCGGTCGTCTTGGCGTGGCAGTAGCCGCTTTTTTTGCCCTGGTCTTTCTCTGGTTTGAAACAGCATTTGCAATCCGGGAAATAACTTATATCACCGCTGCCTTCATCGCTTTCCTTGCGTCAACAGCCATTCTCCTAAACTTTATCTTCAAAGAAGAGGTCTGGTGCCGTCACCTCTGCCCTATGGGTTTTCTTGGAGGTGTTTTTTCCTGCCTGGCACCGGTGGAACTGAGGGCCAACAACAATGTTTGCACGTCTCAGTGTAAAACCACTTATTGCTACAAGGGCGACGGAAAGAACGCCGGATGTCCGATGGGTCTCTTCCCTGTTTCGATCACCAGTAATCAATTCTGCAAAATGTGCGGCACCTGCGTTCGTAATTGTCAATATAAATCGATTCATCTGGACCTCCGCTGGCCCGGCGCTGAAATATGGGAGAACAAGGAGCCAAACATGGTGACCTCGGTCGCCATCCTTGCTCTTCTCGGTGCCGTCTATCCCCTGATCCTTCATCACAACCACAAGATTCCCGGAGACTCGTGGTTTCCTTTCACCCTTTGGTTTGTATCATCCGTGGCCTTTTTCCTTGCCCTTTTCATCGGAGCATCCTTTGCGAAAGGCCGTAAATCTTTCAGAAACATTGTCAGTTCCTACGGCTTCGTCTACCTG
>DATIGG010000392.1:0-3787 GCA_035454825.1 Thermodesulfobacteriota bacterium
ACGCCATGCGCTACCTGTCCTTCGCAGGACGGATGCGCTATGCGATTTTTTAGACGAAAGGAGAAAATATGGGAAGAGTACGCTTGGGTTTAATTGGAATGGGAATGATTGGGAAACTTCATGCTGAGACGATGAGCAAAATGAAGGATCTGGAGTTCGTGGCTGCTTCTGACGTCGATACGAGACATCAAAAGACAGCGGAGGACCTCGGAACAAAATATTACCAATCCTATGAAGAAATGATTGGTAAAGAGAAACTGGATGGCGTGGTGGTTGCTGTTCCGAACGAGCTCCACCTTCCGGTGGGTGCGACCTGCGCAAAAAAGGGGTTACATCTTCTTATGGAAAAACCCATTGCGGCTGACCTGGAATCCGCCGACCGCCTGATTCAGGCAGCCAAGGAGAATAAGATTCATCTCATGGTCGGACACCACCGGAGACACAACCCGTTCATCGAAGAGCTCCGGAATATCGTGCGGGGAGGAAAGATCGGAAAACTCGTCGGTGTAACAGTTCTCTGGTCACTTTATAAACCCAGAGACTATTTTCAAGGGCCCTTTACCTGGAGGGCGCAACCTGGGGGAGGTCCGATCCGGATCAATCTAATCCATGAGATCGACAATATACGCTACATCTGCGGTGACATCACACGCCTCTATGCGGAGGTGAGCAATGAGGCGCGAAAGTTCGCAGTGGAGGACACTGTGAGCATCAACCTCCGGCTGGCGAGCGGCGCAGTGGCAAATATTTTTCTCACAGACACCGCTCCTGGAAATATTGGATACGAGGCCAACACCGGTGAGAACCTCTTCTTCTATCACAGCCCTGAGAACTGTTATATCTACTATGGGACAGAGGGCGTGATCACCTTTCCCCGGATGAAAAGATTTTTCTATCGGGACCCTGGGAAGGCGGGGTGGCAGTATCCGCTTTCGGAAGAGGGGGTGAAGATTGACCGAGAGGATCCCTACACCCGGCAGATCAGAAACTTCTGCGGGGTCATCCAGGGCACGGAATCTCCCAAGATCGATGGAGTAGATGCCCGGAAAACGCTCGAGGTTACTCTTGCAATTCAAAAATCAGGAGAAACCGGACAACCCATCGTCTTCCGATGAACCAGGGTAAGGGTTAGGAGGCCAGTTTGAGCAAAGAGCAAAGGGTATGGCTGATGACTTAGAACCGTTACCCTAACCCATAAACAAACCGGCATCTTTACACTGAGCCTAACCAAAGTCTTTAATTTGTGTAGGTACGCTATGCTCTACCTGTCCTCCGTAGTTCCGCAAGACGGAACGCAGGGGGATGCACTTTGCGCTAGGCTATTTTCTCAGTTAGTCAGGAGGGAAAGATGGAAAAGGTAAAGCTCGGCTTGATTGGTTTAGGCTTGATGGGGACACCTCATGCCAGAATCCTGAAGAAGGTCGAAGAGTGCGATCTGGTGGCTGCTTCTGATGTTGATGTGAAACAAAAAACAGTCACAGATGAACTGGGAATCAAATTCTACAAGAATTATGAGGAGATGATCGAGAAGGAGAGCGTCCAGGGGGTCATCCTTGCTGTGCCGAACCATCTCCATGCGCCCATCGGCATCGCCTGCGCCAAGAGGGGGCTTCATCTTTTTGTCGAAAAGCCCATTGCTCAGAGTGTTTCCGAGGCTGATCGTCTCATAGAGGCAGCAAGACAGAATAAGGTTCGCGTGCTGGTAGGGCATCAGAGGAGGTTTAGCAGCCTCGTTGAAAAGGCCCGGGAAATCGTCACCGGAGGCGAACTGGGTAAACTGATCGGAGTCACGGTTACGTGGGCCCTGTTGAAACCCGGGTCCTATTACGAAGGGCCCCTCTCCTGGAGGAAGGAGAAAGGTGGAGGGCCTATCTTGATCAATCTCATCCATGAGATCGATAACCTTAGATATATCTGTGGCGAGATCGAAGAAGTCTATGCCCTGGTAAGCAACAAAGTCAGAAATTTCCCCGTGGAGGATACGGCCGGCATCACCGTGCGATTCAAGAACGGAGCCCTGGGGACAATCTTCCTTTCTGATTGTACGCCTTCCCTGACGTCCTGGGAAGGCACGACAGGAGAAAACCCGCTGCTCTACCACGATTTTGGGAATTGCTACAACTTCTTTGGCACGGAGGGTTCGCTGTTATTTCCTCAAATGAAGAGACGCTACTATAGCGACCCGGCGAAAGTAGGGTGGAATTACCCTGTCACTGAGCAGGGGTATAAGATTGCTCGTGAAGACCCCTACATAAAGGAATTCAGTCACTTTTGCAGAGTGATTTTGGGAAAGGAGATTCCCCGCGTCTCAGGGGAGGACGGGAAAAGGACACTGGAGGTGACCCTTGCTATTCAGAGGTCCGGGGAAACAGGTCAACCCATCCGGTTGTAGCTGGATAGAGAATAGCATAGCGCATAGGGCATAGCGCATAGAGAATAGGATAGAGGGGAGTGGAGTTTTTTTTGGTTTTTTTAGGCTATTTGGTTTCTCACTGACACTCACACTGTCACTGTCACTCTATTTTCTGAACAAGAGGAGGTTGTACCATGAAAGCCATTGTGAAAACCAGTCAGGAAGCAGGGGTCTTCGAAGTGAAGGAGGTTCCTACGCCGAAACCAAGCCGGGGTGAAGTATTGGTCCAGGTTAAGGCGGCGAGTCTCTGCTACACCGACGTCGCCATTTTGAACAACAAATATAAAGGACGAAGGCCTGTCCCTATCCCCATCATTATGGGTCATGAAGGGACGGGTATTGTTTCAACCTTGGGGGAGGGAGTCGATAACGTTTCCGTGGGCGATAGAGTAGGGGTAGAAGTGCTGTACGGATGCGGCTCCTGTATCAATTGCCTCAACGGGAATAGCAACATGTGTGCGAACTGGAGGCATATCGGTATTACTTACAACGGAATTTTTGCAGAATATGTGGTGGTTCCTGCCCGTGCCGCACACAAGCTTCCGGACAATGTGGCTTTTGTCGACGCCGCCTGTCTTGAACCCGTCAGCTTAACCGTCCGGACGCTAACACAGGTGAAGCCCATGGTTGGGGATACCGTTGCGATCTTCGGACCAGGAGCAATCGGACTCTTCCATCTCCAGGCCTTTAAGGCTGCCGGGGCGGGTCAGGTGATCATGATCGGCATCGATCAGGATGCAAAGCGATTCGAGAAGGCGAAGGAGTTGGGAGCCGACCATATTATTAACTCGAGCAAGGAAGATGTGGTGAAGCGGGTTCGAGAGGTGACCGACGGCTTTGGGGCCGATATCGTTGTCGAGACGGCCAGCTCGCCCACCGTTTTCCCCCTGGCGATCGAGGTAGCGGCTGCACGGGGTCGAGTTTCCTTTTTTGGTCTCTATCCTGAGGCAACAGTAAGCCCCCTTACTATCACACGGAGCGGTCTGCAAATCTTTGGAGACGTGGGATCGCTTCCCCGCTATTTTGTCAGGGCGATCCGGTGGATGAAATATGGGAAGGTCAGGGCCAAACCCCTTGCGACAAGGCTCTTCCGTCTGGACGAAGCGAAGGAGGCACTGGAGGCTTCTCGTTTAGGGGAAGTTGCGAAAGTCATTTTTGAGCTATGAACGGTCTCAAAATTGAATTGACATAGTCACTATAAATCTCCTCTCGCCCCTCTCCTTCGACAAGCTCAGGATGGTGAGCCCTGTCGAACCATTTTTCAAAGAGGGGTAATTCCTCTCTTTGGCAAAGGGAGGTAAGGGCGGTGAAAAAATGTACGAACTGCATCTCGAAAAACCCGGCGACTTGAGGATGAGAGAAAGTGCGTCACCG
>DATIGG010000393.1:0-3202 GCA_035454825.1 Thermodesulfobacteriota bacterium
CGAACCTATCGTTTGGTGTATGCATCACCTAAAAGAGAAGGAGGTTGGCATTGGTATGACTCTTTTCATGGAAGTGTGAAGATCGTTAACCTTATTAGGCCATGCAACTCATGGGGAAAGGAGCAAGCTATGGAAACAGCAATCAAAGAGGAAAAGGGAACAACCGCTGTCGAGGAAAACAAGGGGAAAAAAAGAAAATGGTGGAATGCCTTCATTAACTTTTTGGCTTACGGAGGGTTCCTCCTGGTCATGGTTGCTATCGTTGGAATTGTTATCCTTATTTCTGTTTTGACTAAGTGATTCCGACTGATATCTGTCTCTCCTCCGCTTTCACCCTTTCCCATGCGAAAGGGTGAGGGTGGAGGGAAGCGTGATACACAACAGGAGCAAAAGGAGGTGATACAATGGAAGGTTGGACTCCGCTTTTCGTCATTTTTGGAGTAGCGATCTTGGTGAGCATATTCATTAGGATGAGGAATAAGAAGAAGGGTCGAGATTGGTGGTAAGATCTGAAGAATTTTCTTACCTGGTCACATTACAAGAAGGTAAAGACAGGAGAGAGCAATGAAAATTCTCTTCATCATCTGTCTCTTGTTGACAGTGATACGGGTTTAGGATATCTTGAAGACAATGAAGTCCAATCGAGTCAATAGAAAGTAGTCGACCCTCTATATTTCAAAAACAGAAAAATCGCTCCAATCGAAGGTCTACAATTTATTCCGAAAGTCATCGTTTGAAGGCGAGAGCCCGTAAAGTTCTTCTTCCGGCATTCTTCCTGAGTTCCTTCAATCGGATAGGAGGAGAGTTTGAGAAATAAGGAAGGAGGTAAAGACATATGAGCGATTTCTATCAACCCGGAGTGATCACCACCCTTCATCGATTAAAGAAGATGAATCTGCAACGGATGGAAATGGAGTTGGATTTTTATTCAAAACACAATCCCATTGCACTCGTTCTGCCTTCCCTTTATTCTGAGTTGAAAGAGAAGGCTCTTAAAACCATTGTTTCAGAGATTCAGAAGGTTAAATATATTAATCAGGTCATTGTCACTCTGGGGAGAGCAAATGAAAAGGAATTTAGGTATGCTAAAGAATTCTTCTCTGTCCTTCCACAGCAGACGACTCTGGTCTGGAATGACGGTGAAAGGGTAAAATCTCTCTATACCATCCTGAACAAGAATGACATTTCTGCCGGTGAGGATGGCAAGGGGCGTTCTACCTGGATGGCTTTTGGGTATGTCCTTGCCAGCGAAAAGAGCAGTGTCATTGCCCTTCACGATTGTGACGTGCTTAGCTACGACCGGGAGTTCTTAGCACGCCTGTGCTACCCTGTGGTGAATCCCAATTTAGGATATGAGTTCTGCAAAGGATATTACGCTCGCGTAACGAATAAGATGCATGGAAGGGTCACCCGGCTCTTTGTCACCCCCCTTCTTCGTTCCCTGGAGCGGCTTTTAGGGTACCTTCCCATTTTAGTCTATTTGGACAGTTTCCGGTATCCCCTGGCCGGCGAATTCTCAATGATTACGGACCTGGCACGAATTAACCGGATTCCCTGGGATTGGGGTCTCGAGGTTGGCGTTCTATCCGAGGTTTTTCGTAACTGCTCCCTGCGACGAATCTGCCAGGTCGATTTGGCAGAAAATTATGAGCATAAGCATCAGGAGCTTTCCCCTGATGATCCTGGCAAAGGGCTGTTAAAGATGTCGATCGATATTGCAAAGAACCTTTTCAGAAATCTGGCCAGTGAAGGGATTGACCTTTCGGAAAGCTTGCTCAAGACATTGAAGGCCACTTATTTGAGAACGGCCCAGGAATCGATTACAAAATATCATGATGATGCGGCCGTCAATGGCCTCGACTTTGACCGTCATGAAGAAGGGGTCGCCGTAGAAACCTTTACGAAAGGGATTGAACTGGCGAGCAAAGCTTTTGTGGAAGACCCGCTCAGGATTCCCCTCATCCCAAATTGGAGTCGCGTTACCTCTGCTATTCCTGACTTTTTGGAAAGGTTAAAGAATGCCGTTGATGATGACAACACCTAAACTCGTTATTTTCACTGACCTGGACGGGACGTTGCTTGATCGAAATACGTATTCCTTTGAATCGGCCCTGCCTGCCCTTCATCTGATCAGACAGAAAAATATACCGCTCATTCTGACAAGCAGCAAAACAAGGACAGAGATCGAGTTCTGTCAAGCACAATTGCAGATAAACCACCCTTTCATTTCTGAAAATGGCGGAGCTGCGTTTATTCCAAAAGGTTATTTTTCATATCCTTTTCCTTACAGCAGTGATTCCGGTAAATATTTGATCCTGGAGTTTGGCACGTGTTATCCGAAGATTGTAGAGGTGTTGAATTTAATTAAAAAAGAGACAGACATTCCAATCAAGGGCTTTTCCGATCTCACTGAGGAAGAACTTGTTTCTCTCTGCGGGTTAAGTATCAAGGAGGCCAAGTTTTCAAAGCGGAGAGAATATGATGAACCTTTTCTCATAGAAGCAGGGGAAAAAGAAGTCGAGATTGTCAAAACGAAAATCAAAGAAAAAGGAATGACCTATGCCTGGGGAGGTCGATTTCACCATATCCTGGGGAAAAATGACAAAGGCAAGGCAGTTAAAATGATAAAGAAGCTGTTTGAAAACGAATATTTTTCTATTACCACGCTGGGGATCGGGGACAGTTCAAACGACTTACCCATGCTGCTTGCGGTAGATCACCCGATATTCCTCAAAGAGAAAGAATCCCTGTTACCCCAGATCCCTTCGACGGTTCAAAATTTGGTCATTTTTGAGGGGGCTGGGCCACAAGCCTGGAACAGGGCGATTCAAAGCTTCATGGCAGAGTTTGCTCTTTTGCCTGCAATAACAAAACTCAAAGAGCCATGAAAAAAGCGATTATCATTCCTATCTACATGAGATTAAACAGACCTGAAGAATTGGCCCATTCAGAGGGGTTGATGTTAGCCAAAAGGGCGATTGAAAGCCTGAACCTATTGAAAGACCAGAATTTTATCCTCATCCTTCCTGTTTGCTTTGATCCGAACAGACAAGATGAAGAGAATTTCTTTCTGGATATGGATAAGTTCCTTCGACAGGAGTTTCGTCGTCTACGGGAGGGCAAGATATTTCTTTTTTCATCCCATCAGCTAAAGACTCTGAGGAGATATTTAGACCAGAGAGGTTTCAGAAAGCTCTCATCG
>DATIGG010000394.1:0-7786 GCA_035454825.1 Thermodesulfobacteriota bacterium
TTGCACGCCCTGGTGAATGGTTCGAATGACCCGTCCTTGGACCGTGAGGCCTTCCACCGTGGGGCCTTCCACTATTCGACCCTCCGCCATGGGGACCTCCGTGCCTTCTTCTTTGCATAATTTTAACCTCATTTCCGATGGCCGGGGATTGATCCCGACAGCAAAAGGTCACGCCTAAGTGGCAAGGCACTCCAGCGTGCATCACATTTGCATACCAAAACGTACCACTTACTGCTCTAACGTATTCTCAGGGCAGGCTAAACCAGTGTACAGGCAGCGATCTCTACCGGGACATCGCCCCACAAGCTCGCGATCTTAGAGAAAGGTACCTTCCTGCTGAAGCGTCGGCACAGAAAAGGATTTGCCCATGGGGCTCCATCGGATCAATAACGGTTTCTACCACCTCGGAAACCTGAACCTCCTGTCCGTCCTCCTCTTTGGCCGCCCTGCCCTCCAGACCTGCGGTCATTGCGGGGACGTGCCTCGCTGACATTTAGCGTTTGGCCCTGGAGTTCCTTTCCGTTCAGGTTCTGAATTGCTGCCTGGGCCTCAGCCTGGTTAGGCATTTCGACAAAACCAAACCCTCGGGACTGGCCACTATACTTGTCTTTGATAATATTTGCAGAACTTACCTGGCCATAGGCCTCAAAAGCCTGGCGAATCGTTTCCTCGCTCATACTGAAGGGTAAGTTTCCAACATAAATATTCATGATGACTCTCCTTTCCAGAGGGTTTAGTGTGTGGATAGAAAAAGCCCTCAAGGAAGTTGTTTAGAGTTCTTTGAGGGCTTCGCGGTTGGGGTCTGAAAGGCTCTATGCAACTTATTTACATCTATTATATATTACTCTATACTGGAAAGCAAGGAAAATACTGATCCCCAAGTAATCTTTCAGTCACAGGTTCAATTGGACCGGGGTAGTCTCCCCTCCGAAACCTTGAGAAGCGGATCATTGGAGACAATTCAATCGGGGGGTACTGCTGAAGGGACCGTTTTAAGGGCATCTACTTCATGGTTTATCGTCCAAAGGTGCCGCTTCAAAGTTTTCTCCGGAGAGATCACCCCGATCCTGGTATGGGTCCGACCGTAGCCGAGGCAATGCTAAAAAAGGAGGTTGAAAAGTGAAGGCAATGGTGCTTAGGGAGAATTCACCGATTGAAAGAGAACCCTTAAAACTAATGGATCTGCCTATCCCTGATCCTGGACCTGAGGAGATTTTAATTCATGTTTCTGTCTGCGGAGTCTGCCATACGGAACTTGATGAAATTGAAGGAAGACTGAAACCTGGTCTTCCCATCATTTTAGGTCACGAGATTGTTGGAAGGGTCGAAGGCCTGGGTTCAGGGGCGAATAAGTTTCATTTAGGGGACCGGGTGGGTATTGCCTGGATCTATTCTGCTTGCGGGAAGTGTCACTTCTGTCAAGCAGGGAATGAGAATTTATGTCTCGAATTTCGAGGGACAGGATGCCATGCGAATGGAGGTTATTCCCAGTTTGCTGTAATCAAAGAAGATTTTGCCTATCCCATTCCTGATAGATTTTCGGATGCAGAGGCTGCTCCACTTCTCTGCGCAGGCGCCATCGGATATCGCAACTTGAGACTCTCTGGAATTGAGCGAGGTGAAACCCTTGGACTTTTCGGTTTCGGGGCGTCTGCCCATATCGTCTTGCAGATAGCAAAACATCGGGGATGTGAGGTATTCGTATTTACAAGGAGCGGGACTCATCGTAGTCTGGCCAAGAGACTTGGGGCTTCCTGGGCAGGAGCCCCAGAGGACGAGCCTCCTGAAAGGCTCCGTGGCGCCATCGATTTCACCCCTGTCGGAGAAACCGTCCCAAGGGCGTTAAAGGTTCTGGATAAAGGGGGGAGATTGGTGTTGGCGGTGATTCGAAAAAGAGACCTGATTCCTCCCTTGGACTATACGCAACACCTCTGGGATGAGAAGGAGATCAAGAGCGTTGCCAATATCACAAGAAAGGATATCCAGGATTTTCTTTCCTTGGCTGCTGAAATTCCCATTGTCCCGGAAGTGCAAGAATTCAAATTAGAAGAGGCTAACAAGGTATTAATCCTGTTAAAGCAGGGGAGGATCCAGGGAGCAGGAGTCTTGAGAATGACCGATTAAGAATCAGAACGGAGGGCATTCTTTGAAAGATCCAATCTATTTAGAGTCTGTCCATAAACTCTGTCAGGCCGTCATGTCGGACTCGATCCGGCATCCAGAGACCCTTATAAATACAGGATTTCCCGACCCGTCAAAATTGATCATAGGTCGGGGAATGACGACTTCTTATGAAAACCGCAATTTATGGACAGACACTATTTAGATGCTTTCGTCTTCGTAGATGTTGGCGATACAGCACAGGAAGGTGGCGTCCTCCGTATCACTCAGGTTACGCATGCTGTGGGGTTCCATGCTTGGAACGAAGACAAAATCGTTAGGACCCATGATCTTTTCTTCCACCTTTTCATCGATTTCAGGGCGGTGAGCGACCACAGAAAGACGACCACTCAGAATATACATCGTCTGGACATAGAAATGGTTGTGGATCGGAATCTCACCTCCCGGTCCGATAGTAAAGAACCGGAGGCCGTATTCCGGGGAGTCTTTAGGACCTGCCTGAGAAAGCCATTGGACCCAGACGTTCTTCACCTCATAGGGCTTTCCACGATAAGGGAATGTTTCTATCTTACTCTTCTTCATATCAGTTGCGTTTTTTACGATCATTTTTTACTCTCACTCCTTATCCTTAATAACCTAATCATGATGAAATCGTAAAAAGTCAAAAAAGGCTAATGATCGTCATTCCGGCGGAGGCGGAAGCCGGAATACAGTTTTTTCGTATACTTACAAATTCCCTGGACCCCGGTTTTCGCTGGAGTGACGACTTTTACGATTTCATCATGTATAATATTCGCCAAAAATTATCAATGGGAGAGTTCTTTATTTTGACTTCCTAAGGGAACGGATGGCAGCCTAAGAGCTACAAAATGTTGGGGGTACCATTGCCTTTTCAATCGGCTATCTTGATGATTGATGGGTGTCTTGAATATAATAAAGAAAATCAAATAATAATGTGGGGAAGGGACGATGAAATACGATTTTGATCAAATCATTGAACGAAGAGGGACTGACAGCAATAAGTGGCAGAGGTATGGCGATGATGTGATTCCTCTTTGGGTAGCAGACATGGACTTTATTTCTGCTGATCCCATCCTCCAGGCCCTTCATCAGAGGATCGATCACGGTATCTTTGGATACACCCGCCCGACTCAGGAGTTGCGGACAGTGATCTGGGAACGACTCAAAAGGCTTTATGAGTGGGAGATCAAAGAGGAAGACCTTGTCTTTCTTCCGGGTTTGGTGACGGGTCTCAATCTGGCTTACCATGCCTTCTCTCATTTAGGGGATGAGGTTTTGGTTCAGCCCCCGGTCTATTTCCATTTTGTGCATGACCCTGTCATGCATGGCCGGGCCCTCGTTGATCCCCCGCTGGTTCAGAGGGGAGACAGCTACGAAATCGACTTCGATGAGTTTGAGAAGGCGGTCAATCGTCGGACGAAGGTCTTTCTCTTCTGCAATCCCCATAACCCCGTGGGTCGGGTCTATACCCGGAAAGAGTTAGAGAGGGTGGCTGAGATCTGCCTTCGCCATGACGTAATCATCTGCTCGGATGAGATTCATTGCGATTTGCTCTTTCCGGGTTATCGTCATTTACCCATCGCGGCATTAAACCCTGAAGTGGCGAACCAGACGGTTACGCTCATGGCGCCAAGCAAGACCTTCAATCTGGCAGGCCTGCACTGTGGATATGCTGTCATCCAAAATCCAAGGCTTCGAAAGATCTGGGAAACTTTTTCCCATGGTCTGATTCCAGGTGTCAATATCATGGGGCATGTGGCTGCCCTTGCAGGGTATCAAGACGGGCAAGAGTGGCTCGACCAGGTGCTCCTCTACTTGAAGGATAATCGGGATTTCTTAGACAAGCTTCTAAAAGAGAAGATTCCCCACATCCGGATGACAAAAATGGAGGCCACCTACCTGGCCTGGCTCGATTGCAGAGATGCAAGGGTCTTAGGAAACCCCTCGGATTTCTTTTTAAGGAAGGCGAGAGTGGCCTTAAATGACGGGAGTGAGTTTGGAAAGGGTGGAGAAGGATTTGTCCGGCTCAACTTTGCCTGTCCCCGAAAAACATTGACTGAAGCCCTCGACCGCATGGTCTTAGCCTTAAAGAGGCTGTAGCAAAAAAAGGATTCAAGGCGCCAAGAATGCAAGGAATCGAGTCGGGTAGGACAGACCTCTGCGCCTGTCTTAAAGAATGACGATAGATGAGATGTCTACTGTAACCCGAGATCAGGCCCAATCACCTCTCATTCTCTCTCTTGATATGGGAACCTCATCCGTGCGAGCGACCCTCTTTGACCGGCTAGGCCGGGAGTTGGAAGGTCTTGGATCCCGCCAGCCCCACGAAATTCGGACGACGAAAGAGGGAGCTTCAGAAACCGATGCAGATCGTCTGTTGGATCTGGCATGGGGCTGTATCGATACAGTGCTCGGCCATGCAGGTTATTTAAGAGACCAGATCGAAGGTGTCGCGTCTTGTACCTTTGTCGGCAACATCCTTGGGGTGGATAGGAATGAGAAGGCTATCACACCTTTGGTGACCTATGCAGATACCCGTGGGGATGCGGAAGCGGCTGAACTCCGGACCGAGCTTGATGAGAGGGTCGTTCATGACCGCACCGGCTGCCATTTTCATCCAGCTTACTTGCCAGCCTTTTTTCGGTGGTTCGCCAAGGCCAAGACAGACCTCTTTCGGCAGGTTTCGCGATGGGTCTCAATTGGCGAGTATTTGGAGCTGAAACTCTTCAGAGAAACGTCGGTAAGCTACTCTGTGGCCTCGTGGACAGGATTGCTCGACCGGCATAAGCTCATGTGGGATGAACCTCTGTTAAGGGCCCTTCCTGTCCGGATTGAACAGCTCTCGCCACTGACGGATTCCAATATTCCTCACCGAGGTCTTGTTCCTGAATTTGCGACTCGCTGGCCCGTCTTAAGGAAGGTGCCTTGGTTTCCGGCCTTGGGGGATGGCGCAACCGCCAATGTGGGTAGCGGCTGTGTCGCCTCATCCCGGGTGGCCCTGACAGTTGGAACGACCAGTGCGATGCGGGCTGTGGTAGACTCTTCAGTGAGTCGTATCCCCTCCGGGCTTTGGTGCTACCGTGTCGATCGACGGCGCTCACTCCCTGGAGGAGCCTTAAGCGAAGGAGGAAGCGTCTTCGCATGGATGAGGAATGTGTTGCAATTAGGCGAGTTATCCAAATTGGAAACAGGACTGGCCTCTATGGAGCCCGATGCCCATGGTCTGACCATCCTTCCCTTTCTGGCAGGTGAGCGAAGTCCAGGCTGGGCAGGCCGTGCAAGAGGAACCGTCCACGGGATTTCCCAATCCACCACTTCCTTGGAGATCCTCCGTGCAGGGCTCGAGTCGGTTGGCTACCGCATCGGTCTCGTCTTTGATTTACTTCGGCAACTGTTGCCCGGGGACCCGCAGATCATAGCGAGCGGTGGGGCATTGCTCAGTGCTCCAACATGGTTGAATATCATGACCGATGTGTTAAACCGGCCTGTGGCTGTCTCCGAAGTCCAGGAGGCCTCGGGAAGGGGCGCTGCTTTATTGGCTTTGGAAGCCTTAGGGGTGTTATCTGATCTGGAAAAGGCACCTGATTTTATTGGAACGATCCATTACCCGGACAGAGAACGGCATGAACGCTACCGGGAGGCCATGGATCGTCAGAAGAAATTGTATGATAAATTGGTGAAACCTTAATTGGGTATGGTCTTTTGTAGACGGTTTTCAACAAACCCAGAGAGGGTGAAGTATTCGGCTTAGTTAGACTTGTGCGGCCCTTTTTTCACTCTTTCCCGGAGCTCTTCAAATAGTTGTTCTCTCAATAGAGCAGATCCCATCCAGAATTTTCCGACTCGTGAAGATGTCCTGTAGATCAATTCCATCTCTGCAGTCTTACCTACCCAAAAATACCAATCAAGTTCTTCGATACCCCCTAAGGGGGGATTGAAACGGCTCAATTTTTCTTTTCCAAATTTTTCGAATACAGCTTCTCGAAGAGAAACCCAATTTTCAGGACCTCTGACAGTCACCGTGACCTCACAGAATTTTCCTCTCCAGAACCCATACTCTATCTTTTCAAGCTCTGCTCCGTCTATTCTTAATTCATCCCCCGTCTTCAAATAAATCTCTAAATCAATCTTTTCGATCAGCGCCCCACGATCCAGATCCCAAAGATCTACCGGCAGAGTTCCCCCTATTTCCGAAGTCCTGTAATGCTCCATCCCTGAAAGAGTCGATAAGTCTGTTCCCCACCTGATCCCTCTAAACCCATCAGGTTCACGGCCGGGGTTAAAGGTTTGAGGGAAAGCGAAACGACTCACAAGAAGGATCGTTAAAACCAGGGCTGCTAGGGCAACTTTCTTCATTTGTTCCGTCCGTTAGGATGATCGATGCCGATAACTTACACAAAAACCATCGTCCATCGTCACGCTCAAAGTGACCGTGTCGAAGTCAGAATGTTTCCGGATCATTTCCAGGTAGTCCTTCATGGAGTTGGCCTGCCGGATGGCGTTGTGGACCGCAAGGATTCCGCCCGGGAGTAGCTTTTTCGGGTAGAGCCTGTTGAAGTAGTCCATCTGCCCCTCTTTGTCCGCATCCATAAATACGAAATCGAAGGGTCCATCGAGTTTTGCCACCACCGCATGGGCGTCGCCTCTGATTAAAGTTACTCGCTGCAGCAGTCCTGCCTCGCTCACGTGCCTGCGTGCCAGGCTATATCGCTCCTTGTCGATTTCGATGGTGGTCAGGCGGCCGCCGGTTTCCTCCAGGCCGAGCCCTATCCAAATCGCCGAAAAACCGTGAGAGGTGCCTAACTCGAGGATATTCCTTGCACGAGTTGCCTTTACGAAGAGACGAAGAAACTCGCCGTCCTTGCTGGGTACGCTCCAGAAATGATACCCCCTGGCGTCCATCTCGTCCAGCAACCGTTTGAGTTGTGCCGGGTCGCGTTTGGCCGGAGGCGGGGTCCCTTCAGCCGCGTCGGCCCAGGTCGATGACGCATGTCCGGCCCCAGTGAAGAAACTTAAAGCCCCTCCGGTGGTTTTGAGAAACTCCCGACGGTTGAATGGCTGCCTGGTTTTCATGCATTCTCCTCTATTTTTAATCACTGCCCAGTGTATCATTTTCTGTTCGAGATCCCAAACCAATTCCACTTCCCAGAATCATCATCGCTCCAGACACAAACGTAGAGGTGAACGGTGAGGAAACCATCGTCAAGAAAAACAGAAACCAGGGTCGTTGCCTTCTTGTAACAGGAAAGAGATAAAAAGCAATTGAATTTTTAATAACCCAATGGCAATTTTCTGACAATAAGGAAGGTACATTTTCCATGTATCGATCGGGCAGGGAGATGGCAACTTGGAGAAGACTGTGCTAAGATATCGTTGGAATTTATCACTCAAATTTGTTCAACAGAGAGGAAAGATATGCTAAAAAAGGAATGGATAAAGAAGGGGCTTCTCATCTTCACCTTTTTGTTCTTCTTTTTCTCGATCTTCGAAGTGGAGGCCCTTGCAAGAGTCGGAGAGAGCAGGTCCTTGGGCAGCCGTGGTTCCCGATCCTATTCCTCGCCGACGCCACCCTCTCCTTCTCAATCAACACAGCCGTCACAGGCTCCCAAAACTTCGCAGTCAGTCATCCAGCAAGTAGAATAAA
>DATIGG010000395.1:0-3278 GCA_035454825.1 Thermodesulfobacteriota bacterium
TGACTTTTTGAAAGATTTGACAGACCAGTCTGGAAAAGGTATCTTTGATGGTTTTTTCCTCCATGTTTTATATCAAGGACAATGGGAGACTGACTTATCCATTTGCTGCTAATTGGGTGGCGATTTTGAGGGCCTGAATCATGCTCTCGGGATTGGCTCTTCCTTCGCCGGCTTTTCCAAAGGCGGTTCCATGGTCGACGGAGACCCGGATAATGGGAAGACCGCAGGTAATGTTGACGCCCGAGATGGAGCCCCAGGTCTTTGTTTTTTCATCATACTGAAAGCCAAGAAGTTTGGTGGGGATATGTCCCTGGTCATGGTACATCACCACGACCAGATCATATTGACCGCCCTGCATCTTTGAAAAGACGGTGTCCGGAGGGATGGGTCCTTCCACAGTGAGACCATCCTTCTGGGCCTGCTTAATGGCGGGTTCAATCTCCTCGATCTCTTCCCGGCCAAAGAGCCCGCCCTCTGCGGCATGGGGATTCAATCCGGCAACCCCGATTTTTGGATTTTCGATTCCCAATCTTTTCAAGGTGTCATCCCCTAATCGAATGACCCGGTAGATGCGGTCCCTTTTGACCCGGTTGCAAGCCTCTCTCAAAGAGACATGGGTCGAAACATGGATCACCCGGAAATGGCCATGGAGGAGCATCATGGCATAGTCCCGGGTGCGGGTATAATCGGCATAGATCTCCGTGTGACCGGAATAGTGAAAACCTGCGCGGTTGAGAGCCTCCTTATTGATGGGTCCTGTAACCGTGGCATCGATCTCCTTTGCAAGGGCCAGGTCAATCACTTTTTTTACATATTCAAAGGATGCCCTCCCGCAATCGGCTGAGACAACCTTATGGGTGATCGATCTGGCATCAATATTTTTCAGATCGAGAAGATCGATCGTCCCAAATTGGTAAAGGCCCTCTTTCGGAGATGAAGCGGGATGGATTTTCAGATCCAATCCTGAAAATCGGATGGCCTCCTGCATCATCTCGGCTTCTGCAACGGCGAGGGGTCTGCAGATGTTATAGATTTCACTCAACGCGAGGGTTTTTGCGGTGATCTCCGGTCCGATCCCTGCGGGATCACCCACACTGATTCCGATCAAAGGTCGATAAGAAGCCACGATCTTTTCTCTCCTTTGATGATTTGGACGAGTTCGAAGGCCATCTCCTTTAGGGTCGAAGAGCCTCCTGAGTCCGGAGTTAATCTCTTTTTCTTACGCAAGAGTTGAACAACTTATTCTCTATTTTAACCCCAAGATCGATTTCTCCCAAGTGCTTCAGCAGTCTACTGTATACCATAATAAAGTACAACATTATTTCAGCACATCGGGACGAAAATGTCATGCCTTTTTTCCAAAAGATTTGGCAACTCTCTGCTGTGGAGTGTTCTTTACTTTCTTTTTGGGTTTGGATAGAATGATTCTGTGGAAAAAAACGATTACATCCAGAAGCCCCTGACCTTTGATGATCAGAGTTTGAAACGATACAGCCGCTTTTTAACCACCCATTACGGAAAGCCGGAGCAGTTTACCTTTGATTATATCAAATGGCAGTATGTCGAAAACCCTGCAGGTCGGGCGGTAGGGTTTGATGCCTTTTATCGAGAAGAGCTGGTGGCCCACGTGGCGACCATTCCCCTGAAGGCAGTTCTCTTCGGAAAGGAAGAGAAATGGCTCCTCCTGGTCAATGCCATGACCCTACCGGAACACAGACGGCAGGGGGTCTCAGTTGGCCTGGCCGACCATATTGAGTTGATGGGACGGGAGGAAGGATGCACCTTTATCATCGGGATCGCCAACCGTAACAGCACACCCGCCTATGTGAAAGGTCGGCAAATGGAATTGTCCACCACCCTGGATGCCCGGCTTGGTCCGAGCATGCCGGACAGAGAGAATGTACCGGAAGAGCATTGTGATTTTAAAGTGTTGTGGAACGAGGAGAGCCTGAGGTGGCGCCTCAAGAAACCCGGCGGCCGATACTGGCAAAGGGTGAAAAACGGACAATCGACCCTGTTTGCGCCCTCCGGAAAGCCGGGGATCAAGATCGTAATGGGAAATTTTTCCGATTCAGACGTAGGGGAGGCCCTTCCCCACCGGGCATACACGGGGATGCCCTTGAACCTCTGGATCGGTAAGGATCCTGCAATTCGATGGGGCAGGTCCCCTTTCATCCCCATCCCCGATTGGCTCAAACCTTCCCCTTTAAATTTCCTTTTCAAGGACCTGAGCGGACAGAATCGCAGCCTGCTGAACAAACGAATTTTTTTTCAATGTATCGATTTCGATGCCTTTTAACCTTGCCTATTCCTGAAGTTCCTTAACCAGGGACGCTTGATCCATTGCCCTGTTCTCCGTTCTCAAGTCTATATTTTAAAGATGATCTTGCCTGTTGTAGCCGACTCCGCCAACTGCAGGGCCTTGTCGAAGTCCTTAAGATCGAACGTATGGGTAATAACAGGGCTGATATCGATCTTTCCGGAAAGGAGGATGCCCTGGGCCAGCCACCAGGTGTCCCACATGACCCGACCCGTCACCCCGTAAACATTGGCCTCTTTATAGATGACATTGTTTACGACGTCCCATTCCACAGGTCCTGAGAAGAGCCCCACCAGAACCATCTCGCCTCCACGCCTCAGGGTTTTGCTGGCGTCATTGACGACGTTCTTATTGCCGGTCAGCTCGATCACGATATCCACTCCAAACTCTTTGGATATCTTATTCACTTCCTCGACGACGCTCACTTCTTTGGCATTGAAGACGATATCAGTCCCCATTTTGCGGGCCAGATCGCATCTCTCTTTCGTGGCATCAACGCCAATCACATATTCAGCCCCGCTCAATTTGGCCACGCTCTGGGCATAGATGCCGATGGGACCGCAGCCGAAGACGATCACTTTTTTTCCGGCTGGCTTTGTCTTGGACATGGCGTGAACCCCAATTCCAAAGGGCTCCAGGGTCGAGCCAATTTCATAAGAAATGGCAGGGTCCAGCTTCCAGGCGCAGACAGCCGGAAGAACAGCGTATTCAGCAAAGGCGCCGTCCATATGGACCCCCAGGATTTTCATGTCCTTGCAGATATGCTGGAGTCCTGTGGCGCATTGGAAGCAATGTCCGCAGGGAACATGGGTCTCGGCTGCCACGCGGTCACCTTTCTTGAACCCCGTTACATTTTTCCCTACCTCAACCACTTCAGCGGCATATTCGTGGCCAAAGAGGAGGGGGAGTTTGATTCGGGATGAGGCATACTCATTCCACTGGTAGATATGAATGTCCG
>DATIGG010000396.1:0-6382 GCA_035454825.1 Thermodesulfobacteriota bacterium
GGGGGATGAAGGGGGGTTAACATAAGGGGAGGTTACCCACTCAATACCCGGATGAAAATAAGACAAAAATTTGGTATGCGCATCATTGGCCTCAAAATGTGAGATTTTAATTCTACACGGGAAAAGGTATGAGGTCGACAGAGAGGCCGGGGTTTTTCACTGTGGCGAGAGCAAGGAGGAAGAGATGAGAAAAGGGAAGACGTGGTCTTACAAAAACTTCCGGATCGTGGAAGGGTTGAAGCCCGAAAGCGAGCACTTTCAGTACTTTTTCGTGGTTTCTGAAAAGAGAGAGAGAAAGTGTAATTACTGTGTGTGGATCGACGATGACTATTTAGATCGCTTCGGCAGGTCCGAAGGATTCGAGGAAATTGCCTCAGCCCAGAGGGAAGAATGGATGAAATGGGTCCGGAGAAAGATCGATGAGGGAGATTTTAGGAACAGGGTATTGAAGCTTGAGAAGGGAGGTCAAAGGGAGATCGATCTTGGCGAAATGGAAAAGAAACTCACGCCGGAGTAATTTAAGAACCAAATTTGAACAAACCCTTGAAGGAACTATCGACTCCTGATTTTTGCATTCATCCCCTCGGTCAATTATAATAAATTTGTGCTGACACGACGCAACCTTCTTAAGAATTCTCTTTTAACGACGCTGTTTGGTTTTGTCGCTAGCCTTGCCATTCCATGGAACCGGGTAGTGAAGTCATGGGCCGAGGCTAAGAAGCTCCTTCCGAGAGGATTTCCCAGAAGCAAAATTCTGGGAATGAACCCGGCTGAGATTGATAATCGAGACCTTGAGATCGATCCCCTCGATCAATTTGGGACGATGGGTCCAACCGATATTTCAGTTGACTTATCCACCTACAGATTAAAGGTGACCGGGGAGGTTGACCATCCTCTCTCGTTGACTTATGACGAAATTCTGAAACTTCCTTCGGTCACAGAGAACGTCCTTCTGATCTGCCCGGGTTTCTTCTCCAACCATGGTCGCTGGACCGGGGTTCATCTGAAGGATCTGCTCGAAAAGGCTCGACTCAAGAAGGAAGCCATGTTCCTCGACATCAAAGGATATAAAAAGGAGATGAGAATCCGGCTTGAAAACATTTATCAGAAGAAGATATTCTTGGCTTACCGGGTTAACGGTGAGCCTCTTCCAAAGAGGCATGGCTTTCCGATCAGATTAGTCTATGAAAATATCTATGGTGATGACTGGATAAAGTATGTGGACGAGATCGTAGTTGCTCCAATGCCAAAACCAGGTTCCTGAAGAGGAACAAACTCTCGCCGCGGGTTTTCCAGTTCTTTTCCCAAAAACCTAACAACAGCATTCGTCACTGCACTCAAAACACTCTTCGTAACACTCGCTGCACTCTTCCGAAATCGATTCTTCAGCGTCTCCGTAGTCACAGTAACCCTCACGAATGGCTGCCCGGGCTTTATCATAGAATTCCTGTGAAAATCCTTCAGTGTGATGTACAGCTTGAATATGCTGACCCGCCTTGCGAAGCGCTTCTTTCTCGGTTTTTCCACAGGCCAGAAAATCGCAATCCAGGCCCAAATCTTTGCAATACAGTTCTTTATCCTTTTCCATCTTGTACCTCCTTTAGAGGAAGCGTTTTGATTTTTCCCTTATAACGCTTCAATTTAAATATAGTAACTCCCTCTGCATAAGACAAGTGCCGACAAAGTGGAGCAATTGGAGTAATGGGTGTTGTCTTATATGAGTATGGTTTATACCAATATGACAATTGCCCGGATTGGAAGATCCTCCGGGTTGAATGAGTCTTGATGAGCACGAACGAGCGATTGCAGATTCCTTGGGAGATAATTATCTTTTTACTGTAAAGGAGTAAATACACAAGTGCAAAAAAGGGGAATCTTATGAAAAAGTTACTCAAGGCAATGAGTGTTGTTGTAATGGTCTGGTTGTTAGTCGGGCTCGCATCTGCGGAACCGAAAATCGAGGGAAAGACTGTGGAGTACAGCGCTCAGGGAGTGGTGATGAAGGGGTACCTGGCCTATGACGAGAACGCTAAAGACAAACGGCCGGGGGTATTGGTGGTCCATGAATGGTGGGGACTCAATGAATATGCCCGCAAACGGGCGCGAATGCTGGCAGAACTGGGATACACGGCCCTTGCCGTCGATATGTACGGCGATGGGAAACAGGCGATGCATCCTGATGATGCGGGACGATTTACATCAGAGCTTATGAAAAATGCTGATGTGGCCACAGCCCGGTTCATGGCAGCACTGGATTACTTGAAACAGCAGCCCACCGTTGATTCCGGTCGTATCGCGGCCATCGGCTATTGCTTCGGGGGTGGTGTTGTGCTCAACATGGCAAGGCAGGGCGTGGACCTCAGGGGCGTTGCGAGCTTTCATGGAAGCCTGGCTCCGATCAAACCCGCCCAACCCGGGACTGTCAAGGCAGAGGTCCTTGTGCTCCATGGGGCCGATGACAAATTCATTCCCCCGGAGCAGATTGAGGCATTCAAGCAGGAGATGAAGTCCGCTGGTGTTGACTTCCGACTTATCTCCTACCCAGGCGCTATCCACAGTTTTACCTATCCGGAGGCCGACGAGCTCGGCAAAAAATTTAACATGCCAATCGGATACAATGCGGATGCTGATAGGAAGTCCTGGGAAGAGCTGAAGAATTTTTTGAATACAATTTTCAAGAAATAGGGGAAGGCGATGACGGGGATCCGGCATGGATTCGGTTGAACCCAAAATAGGTTGAAAATAACGAGGTCCTCCATTACATTATTGAAGGATTTGTGTTGTCTGAGGGATGAGATGGATACCAATGAATTTTATGAAGAGAAACTGAAGGCCTTCATGAAGGAAAATGGAATCGACGGCGAGCACCTTACCTTCTCCAAATCTTGTCATTCGGTGGCTGAGGCTGCGGAAGCCGCTGGTGTCACTCCCGGAGATTTTGTGAAAAGCATCTGCATGGTCGATGGAGAAGGGAGATTGATCGTCGGCATCGTTAAAGGGGAAGACCGGGCGAGCACGTCCCGGGTAGCAAAGATTCTCGAGATAAACACGGTTCGTATTGCTACACCCGAGGAAGTTTTTGAAAAGACAGGCTATCCGTGCGGTGGGACGCCTTCCTTCAGTTATCCGGCGAGGTTCTTCGTAGATCCAAAGGTGATGGAGAAGAAGTTCGTTTATATGGGAGGGGGATCCGAGACCTCTCTGGTGAGAATTAATCCTTCGGAGATCGTCAAGGTGACGGGCGGCAAAGTCGCCAGGATAAGGAAATAGAATTTTCCGTAACAGGTTAGCCAACCAGTGTACGATAAGAGTTTGTCCAGAGGGGAAACCCAACCTGAAATCTTGTATGAACTTTTAATCAAGAAAAAGAAGGGAGAGAAAAGGCCTGATCTCCCGTGACACGGAAGAGATCCTCTAAAAGATCGACGGAAAAGATTTCGGGAAAGCCTAAGCCGGCGTAGCGTAAACCAAATAGGGTTTCAAATTCCAAATTTCAAATCACAAATCCCAAATAAATCCTAATTTACAATTTCAAATGACCAAAATGCTCTTTCTTTTTGTTCGAATTTGAACTATTGGAATTTATTTGTTATTTGGTGCTTGTGATTTGATGCTTGTTTTGTAGCAGTGTGAAATCTGGATTCGGAGGACAGCGATGAAGAACAATTCAAATAGGAAGAAGACCAGTAATAGAACACTCGAAGAAATGTTTAAGAAGCACGGTTACGGGGATTATCAATGGATTAATCCGAAGAATATCATTGTCGCTCAGTGGGCACGGATGAAATGCACGTTCGGCTGCAAAAACTATGGCAAATGCGGCACCTGTCCGCCGAATGTTCCTTCTGTGCCCGAATCTGAAGCCTTCTTCAAAGGGTACAAGACCGGAGTCGTCTTTCGCTTTACCAAGAGGGTGGATAAACCGGAGGACCGTTTTGCCTGGACGCGAACGGTTAATTTAAAGCTTTTAGACCTGGAACGGGAGGTCTTTCTTGCCGGATATTATAAGACTTTCCTTCTCTTTATGGATTCCTGTAACCTCTGCGAGGCGTGTCCGGGTGTGAGAGAAAAATGTAACAACCCAAAACTGGCAAGGCCTACCCCGGAGTCCATGGCTGTCGATGTCTTTGCCACAGTCCGAAAAATTGGTTACCCGATCGATGTCCTTTACGATTATTCCCAGGAGATGAACCGCTACGCGTTCCTCATGATCGAGTAAAGAAGATCAGGCGCACCAACAAAAAGGGCAGAGCCAATTTGACTCTGCCCTTGATCTTTAAAAGCCTAACACCAGAAAAAAACAGGATAGCCCCATCCATCCGGGCACAGCTTCGAAAAATTATCCCAATCCCTTTCTTTTTTGGTTCTTCCGGCTTTTGTGTGGGTGCTTTACCCGTCTTAGGAGTAACCCCCCTCTATCCCCCCCTTAAATTAAGGGGGGATGAAGGGGGGTTAACATAAGGGGAGGTTACCCACTCAATACCCGGATGAACCTCCTTTTTTTCTTACAAAAAAATAGAAGTAAACGAGATTGATCATGCCAGTGAGAGCTAAGCACAGGAACATTGTGGAATAACTGGTCCAACGGAGGATAATACCCATGATCACCGGCCCCAGGCCCGTCCCCAAATCCCCCATCGCTGTGAAGGTTCCCAGGGCTGGCCCTCGAGAAGAACCCACACGGTCAAGAACATAGGCCACTAATGAAGGCATGAGAAAAGCATTCCCAATCCCCCAGATTATTGCAACAAGAATAAACATCGGAAGAGTGTTGGAGAAGGAGAGGATCGTCATCGAAATGATATATGAGGTGAGACACGGGAGGATCACCTTTTCTCTGCTATAAAGATCCAATATTTTGCCACCCAAAGCACGGCCCAAAATAAGCACGGTGGCATAGGCAGCAAAAAAGAACCCGGGATTGGTTACACCTTGGTTTAAGGCATAAAGAGGAAAGAAGGTTGTTAAAGCTCCCCAGATGACGTGGGCAAAGAAGGCCATGATGGCAGGTGAAAGAGCCTCCCGACTGAGAAAGGGCTCACCCTGATGGGAGTGGTCCACTGAGGGTTCAACCTGTCTTTTCCCTAATCGAGTCGTTAAGAAGAGAGAGCATAGGGATAGACTCAAACAAAGTAAGAAGAGAGGGGTAAAGCTAAAGACATTGATAAGGAACATCCCGAGCGAGGGAGCCAGAGCGAAAGAGATATTGAAGGCCAGAAAGAAGTAACTGATGCTCTGTCCCCGATGGGCCTCTGGACTCATATTGGCGATCAAAGTAACTGAGGCAGTGTAGAAGAAGGCCATGCCGATCCCTTGAAAGACCCTCACCATCAAAAAAGGCCAAAAAGAGGAAGCTCCCAGATAGGCAATGGAGGTAAGGGCAAAGAGGAGGGCACCCGCGATCATAAACCTTCTTTCGGGAATTCTTAAGAGGGCTCTTCCTACAAAAGGTCTTAGGACCAGGGAAGAGACACCGAGGGTTCCAATAAGAACACCAATCTCTACTTCCGTAGATCCCAATCTCAAAAGATAGATTGGAAGGGTAGGAATGAGGGTGTGGAAAACGGATGTGAAAGTGAATTGTGCAAAAAAGCAAAGGACGAAATCACGGGTTAATATCTTCGGCATCGCTATCCCTTGTTTTTGCAAATTGTAATTTTATAGTACGTGATTTGTAAAGAGTTCTTGAGCTCATCTTCAGGAGTCCCAAATTTGAAGGTAACAATCCTGTTTTATCTTCTTATTTGTTTCCATTTGAAATGTTGCACTGTGGAATAAGAATGGAAAAACAAGGATCATCGTTTGACGAACTTGATCAAAAAGGCCTGGGCTGCGATCCGTGGATTTCTAAAAAAGAAACGTCATCCCGAGAGAAACTCTGCTGAGAATACGGTGGAATTGAGGTCTTATTTCTCGGAGGATAGTCCCGCGGTGAACCATACAGTTTCTCTTTTAAGAAAACCTCAACCATAGCAGGATCGAATTGCTTCCCCCCACAGTCTTTCATTTCTTTCAGAGCCATCTCAAGAGTGATACCTGGTCGATGGGGTCTTAGACTCGTCATCGCATCGAATGCATCTGAGATTGCAATGATTCTTGCCTCGACAGGAATTTCCTCTCCAACCAATCCATCTGGATAGCCCTCTCCGTCATAGTGTTCGTGGTGGTGTCGGATCATGAAGACCTTATCCTTAAAAGAATCAAAGACCTCCAGAATCTTAACTCCAATCAGTGGATGTTGCTGAACATGACGATACTCTTCGGGACTGAGTCGCCCCTGCTTTTGAAGCACCTCATCTTTGATGCCGATTTTCCCGATGTCGTGCAGCAGCGCCCCAAAGGCCAGATCCTCCAACCTCTTGCCGCTGAGTCCTAATTTCGT
>DATIGG010000397.1:0-2734 GCA_035454825.1 Thermodesulfobacteriota bacterium
CCCTGTCCATGGCTTGCCCAAGAGGATAATCATAAGCCGAAAGCATTGTGATCATCTCTTTGCGAGCCTTCATTTCCTGCAATTGCCTAATAGTAACTTTTTGCCGTTCCATGGTAAACGCTCCTTTTCATTCGAATCTTCCTTCTCTAAACCCAGCGATATACTGCATGCAGAATTCGTCTTTGCCGACGATCATGAGAGCAGCCTTGAGAGCTCCGTAAAGCTGCTCATCTGTGGGATCTAAAATAGCTGAATCCAAACCCCGAGCAATGGCTGCCACAAGAAAGGTTCGGTTCACGAGCTTTCGATTCGGAAGGCCGTAAGAGACATTGGTCAAACCGCAGGTCGTATGAACACGAGGAAATTGCTTCATGATCTGTTCAATTGCATCCAATGTGGCTAATGCTGACCGATCATTTGTCGCAAGAGGATAGACGAGCGGATCGATATAAAGATCATCCAGAGGAATACCTGCAGCCTTCACCCTCTCTACCAGTTGTCCAGCCATCTTCACCTTTGCCTCGGCCGTATCGGCAACGGAGTCCCCTGACTGGCAAAGGGCAACGACCTTGGCTTTATGTCCAGCGACTAACGGCAGGATTCCTTCTAAACGAGAGGGTTCCAGAGTGATGGAATTGATCATGGGAGTTTTTTTGACCAAGGGAATGATGGCCTTGATGACGGAAGGGTCCGGGCTATCAATGCTGAGTGGAAGATCCGTCACCTCCCGGACCGTCTCAATGACCCATTGAAGATGTTTTGTCTCTTCCCCAACAAATGTTCCGGCATTGACATCCAGATAATCAGCGCCTGCCGTGGCCTGGGTTTTTGCTTCGTTCTGGATAAAAGCTCTGTCCCTCGAAGTGATGGCTTCAGCAATAGACTTGCGAGAGGCGTTTATTCTCTCTCCGATGATCAGCATGAAAAATTTCCTCTGGCAAAGGATCGCTACGCTCAAGGACCGCTTCGCTCGAGGAGCACTTCGTTCGAGGCAAAAGTTTTCCCTCTATCCTCAAGTTCTGCTGAAGGCAGAACGATCCTTAACCCTCTAACGATTTTCACCTACGTCCAACGGATATTTCCCGTATTTCTTGATGGCTTTGGCCATGGCTAAAACATTTTCGGTCTTGCAATAATCGGTGAGGCTGTTAGCGCTCGTAACGATGTATCCACCCCCGGATCCTGCGGTAGCGATCCTTTCTTTCACCTCTCGATCCACTTCATCGGGCGTCCCAAGGGTAAGGGTATAATCAAGATCGATATTGCCAAGAATGCAGACCTTCTGTCCGTACTTGGCTTTTACTTCTTTGATGTTCATGGCTGAAGGTTGAATGGGGTGAAGTCCATTCATCCCCAACGTGAGGAGATCATCCAGAATGGGCATAAGATTGCCATCGCTATGAAAAACCCATGGTTTCTTAATGGCCTTCGCCACTACTCTTTGATAGGGGAGGAAAAATTCCTGGTACTGCTCACGGCTCATCCAGGTCGATTTTGTATCGGCATGATCATCGTTTGCCCAATAAAAATCAAAATCCATCTTGTTCAGGTGTTCCACCACCTTTGCCGACCATTCCGAGAATCTTCGGTGGACCTCTTTAATCAAGTCCGGGTGATCATAGATATTATAGGCAAACTCAACAACCCCCATGCTCTCCAGCAACGAAGCAGATCCCAAGCGGATTCTCGCAAAGATGGCATAATCACCCTTATATTGTTCGATCCATTTGGACACCTGTTCATACCGGGCTGGATGATCCGGGTCTGGAAGATATTCATCAAACAGTTTAAGGGAATCTTTGGACGTGAGGAGCCCTCGCTTAATAAAAGTTCGGCCTGTTTCAGTCACTCCCATCTCTGCGATCCAGGGAGGGACAAAATCGAACGTCACCTTCTGGGGGTAATAATAACTTTCCTTGAACCCCACCGCAGCCTGCATTGCCTGGCCAGCGGTTGCTTTTCCGCCCATCGGGAAGTGATAACCGAAACCGTCCATCCCCAATTTCTCACAGAGCCCGCCGGGGGTGAAGTTGGTTGTGCCCATGATCCTCTCTTGGAGACCTTCTTCGAAATCATTCTCGATCCAGGGAACCTGATCCGGAGTCCCTCTTCTAAGCGCTGTTAGAACTCTTTCCCTAGGTTTCATATTCTATCCCCCATTATTCAAATTAGCTCGTTACATTTGACTACAGCGGCGCGGGCGTCTTTTCCGTAAAAGTCTGCTCCAATTCGATCGGCAAAACTCTGGGTGAGTGGAGCTCCTCCCACGCCAATTTTTACCTTTTCCCTTAGGCCTGCCTGTTTGAGAGCCTTGATCGTCTCTTCCATCATTGACATGGTCAACGTGAGAAGAGCGGACATCAGAACAAACCGAGGTTGATGCTGCCTCACAGCATCGGCGAATTTCTCTGGCGGAACATCGATGCCCAAATCGATGACCTCATACCCGGCCCCTTGAAGGACCATCGAGACGATGTTCTTTCCCACATCGTGGATGTCTCCCTTCACCGAACCGACCACTACTTTCCCCCTGCCGGACACCCCCTTTGCCACGAGCATTGGGCGAAGGATATCCAATCCGGTGTTCATCGCCCTGGCGGCGATCATCATCTCCGGCAAAAAAATTTCATTTCGGGAGAACCGGTCTCCGACGACATCCATCGCGGGGATCATCTCACCCATGATTTCTTCAGGATTTACCCCCTGGGACAAACCCTTTCGAATGACTGATTCA